>JAYSTT010000024.1:0-10831 GCA_043719495.1 Ferruginibacter sp.
GCCGGCACCGGTGCACAGTATGTAAATAACGATCCGGCAATTACAACACAAAATAAACTGTTTGATAAAACGTACAAAATAATACCGCAATACAATAATACCACAGGCAATTACAAAGCAACTTTTTACCTTACCCAGGCCGAGGTACAGGGCTGGATGCTTGCAAGCGGCAATAATTTTAATAACGCATACATTATTAAAGATACAGGCCATATCAGCAATACAGATTTTAACGGCCCCTTTGAACAACAAATGGCAATAAAAGGAAATTATCTTGGTGGCATACATCGTACTATTACTTCAACATTTAATACAGGATTTTCTGGCTTTGGTTTCGGATACATTAATACCTCTGTACTGCCAGTACATTTAATTTCATTTACTGCGGTAGAAAAAAATAAAGTTGCTGTATTAAACTGGAAGGTGGACAATGAATTAAACACACTTCGCTATGCAATACAGCGCAGCAGCGATGGAATTAATTTTACAGAAATAGGAAGTAAAGCAGCAACAACTGCATCAGGTGTAATTCATTACTTATACACAGATGCACAGCCTGCAATAGGAAGAAATTATTACCGTCTTGTTATTTATGACAATGATGGCAAGTTTAAATTTTCGCAGATAGAAAGTCTTTATTTTTTGAGCCCTTTTATTTACACAATTTCACCAAATCCATTTACTGATAAAATAAATATTAGTATAACCAATAAAGAAGGAACCCATGTTACTTATACAATAACCGACATTTCCGGTAAAACGATAATCAGTGGCAATAACCCTGCTTTAGCACCTGGCGAAAATATAACTATTAATACACAGAGGTTTGCTGCTGGTATTTATATCTTGAAAATTGAATCGCCGGAAGATACTCAGCAATTTAAAATAATAAAAAAATAAGTTTTATACTTTTACTTCCTTAAAAGCAAATCAAATTGATATTACCACAGCAACTTTCGATTAAAGATTATACATACGAATTGCCAGATGCGTTAATAGCCAAATATCCTCTTTCAGAAAGGGATACATCTAAACTGTTGATTTATAATAAGGGTTTGATAAAGGAAGATATTTACAAAAACCTGCATCAGCATCTTCCCAAAAACAGCCTACTGGTTTTCAATAATACAAAAGTAATTAAAGCAAGAATATTCTTTACAAAACCAACAGGCGGAGTAATAGAAATATTTTTGCTGGAACCTTTCCAATCTGATTATACCAGCACATTATCAGCAACGAAAAATTGTAAATGGAAATGTTTAATTGGTGGAGCAAGTAAGTGGAAAGAAGGAGAATTGCAATTAAAAATTAAAAATGCAGCATTAAAAATTGCTTTACTAGATAAGCTTTCTGATGCTTATGTAGTAGAATTTAAATGGAACAATAATATTTCATTTGCCGAAATACTGGAACAAGCAGGCAATATTCCATTACCCCCTTATATAAAAAGAAAAGCAGATGACGGGGATAAAGAACGTTACCAAACTATTTATGCAGCACATGACGGCTCGGTAGCAGCCCCAACAGCCGGCTTACATTTTACTGAAACTGTTTTTAAAAATTTTGCTGCAAAAAATATCAGTACCAATTTTGTAACGCTTCATGTAGGTGCAGGAACGTTCAAGCCGGTAAAAGCTGCAACAATGCAGGCACATGAAATGCATGCCGAGTGGATTGATATTGATATTGAAACTATTAAAAACTTAATTGAAAATCTCCAAAATAATATTATTGTAGTTGGCACTACCAGTTTAAGAACAATAGAAAGTTTATATTGGCTGGGTGTAAAAGCATTGTTATATCCAGCAGCACAACAATTACAAATAACCCAGTGGGAAGTTTATGAAGAGTTATCAGGGAAAGAAAATATTACTGCAAAAGAAGCGTTGAAAGTTTTAATAAACTGGTTGCAAAAAAATAAACTTACCAAACTATTTACGCAAACACAACTATTAATTGCCCCGGGTTATCAATTTAAAATTGTCAGGGCTCTTATTACCAATTTTCATCAGCCGCAATCTACTTTATTATTGTTAGTTGCTGCTGCCGTAGGTAACGATTGGAAGAAAATTTACAACTATGCGCTGGAAAATGATTTTAGGTTTTTGAGTTACGGGGATGGGAGTCTCTTGTATATTTAATTTTCCATTAAAATTTTATTACCCCAAGTTCCCCTTTAGGAACGGAGGGTATTACTGCTGAATTGTAACTGCTGTACCCACAGGGATATAACTAAACAAATCTTTCATTTCGGTATATTTTACAGATACACAACCGTCTGTCCAGTTGTAAAAATTATCCACGGTCCATTCTTCATTGGGCCGGGTGGCATGTATAGCAATGCCATTTCCAATCCGGGCATTCCTGGGTATAATACCCTTGGCTTTACGTTCATTAAATTTTTGAATACTGATATCATTTGGGTAATCCAGTAAAAGCTCGGGGCCCCATTTAGGATGTATTTTTTTAAGAATTATTTTAAACTGCCCTGTGGGTGTACGCTTATCGCCTTCTCTCATTTTATCACTCAAATCTTTGCTGCCAAAAACAATTGGGTAAGTGGCGTACCAGCCTTCCTCATCATACACTTTAAGTTCATAATCACTTTTATCAACAATAATATAATAAGGGTTTTCATCAGCAGCTGTTTCAACGGGTTTAGGCTTTGCAGCCACTGTTGCAGTTCGGGTTTTTCCTATCAGTTTTTTTTTCTTTCCTTTATCAATGGTAAATGAAACTATTGCTATCAGGGAAAACAATAAAATAAAAGGGCTAAAACGAACCTGATTCATACTGTATTAATTTGTATTACTATTTATCAAACGTCGTGCCATGTAAATATATTTTATTCACACTGCCAACATTAACAATCTGTACTGAATTGGGGAAAAATTACAATGAAACAATACTACCGCAGTACCTAAAGGCATAGGTAAAACTACGGTAGTATTTAAAACCTAAAAATATTAATGAAATACTTTTTGTTCCAGTGTTTTGGCCTGGTCAATCTTTTTTTGTAAACTTTTTGCTGAAGGTACACGTCCGCTCAATTTTTTGGCGTTATTTACTTCCTTCATTTTAACTGCAAGATTTGCAGCATTACGGTTGGCCAGCTCTTTTACGGAATCTACCCCGGAGGCTTCCATCAGTTCGGATATTTGCCCGGCTATACCATCAATTCTGTGTAAATCGCTGTGATTTACCCAGGTCAAAATCTTCCCTTCGTCAATTCCGCTGGCATCAGCCAGGGCTTTGCGTCCAGCTTTTGTGCCAGCCTTAACCAGTAAATCGTCCGTGTTATTTATGCCTGATGCATTTAATTTTTCTGCGTAGGCAGGGCCAATACCTTCAATGTCGATGATTTTGTAAGACATTTTTGTAAGTTTTTAAAATTATTATAAATTGTTTTACCTAGGATAATAGATGCAAATAAATTTTCAAAGGTTGTACAATATAAAAAGAAAAACCTCCGGAAGCCAGAGGTTTTATTTTAAAACTCATACCCTCACCTGTTTACACCCTCTGTACAACAGGCTTGGGATTGAGTGAGAGAGCTTTTTTACCAGTTACTAAAACGTATCCCCACAGTATAAGGTTTCATATCCAGGCTCCGGTCGTAAAATGATTTAGGGCTGTATGACCCGTAAAAATGTGCGGCACCTAATCTTAATTCAGCTACATAACTAAACTTAAAACGGTTTAAATCGTAATCGCCTTTATTACGATCTTTACCACGTTCGCTACTTTTTTGTTTATTTCGCTGGCTGTATAAATAGCCTGCACTTACGCCGGCACTAAAGCCAATACCTTTTCTTTTACTGCCCGGGTTGCTGGTAAAATTCAGCATCATTGGCACAGTTAAATAGTCGGCTGCCAGTTTATTTTTAGAAAAAGAAATGGAGTCTCTGAAAATAAATGGCGCATTAGTTTGTGTTCCTGCTGTGTAAGGTACATAACCGCCTTCTTTATAACTTACTGAAGATTTGTAGCGATAATTATTTAATTCCAAACCAACTCCATATTTTAAATTAACATAGTGTTTTATTACATTCAATCGCTGCATAAAAAACCAAACATTCACATTGGTACTTTTTCCGGAACGTAATTTAAAATCGTTGGCATCAAGTGCAGGGGCACCAGGCTTGTTTACTAAATATGAACCAGCTGCTGCATATTTTGTATTATCATCATAATTAGCAAACCCTAAATCCACAATCCACCAGTTGGTACTTACATTTGCATTTTTCTTTTTCTCACTGTCCTTTCTACCCATAGTAATATTTACATCTTTATTATTTTTATTTTTACCATTTTTTACTATTATAATACCTCCAATGCGAATGGTATCCGACTTTTGTTTTTTTGTACTGTCTGTTTGAGCTGTTGCAGCAGAGCAAATGATTGCTGCTGCTAATAATGTAATTAGCTGTTTCATGTTCTTTTTTTTAAAAGTTATTTAATTGCAATGTCGAATCCGGCAAGCTTAATGCTGTTACCTGTTTGTACATTGGAGTTTCGTTCAACCAATCTTTTTACTTTGCGGAAAAACCCACCCAGTTTTGTTTTCTTTACTCTGTCTTCGTCCATGTAAAGAATTTTGTTATTGTTTTTCTCTTCGGCATTGCCTTCAGTAAAATTGGTATTTAATGCGTAGGAATTAATTACCTCATTAGTTATTATTTTGTTTGATGCAGCATCTGTAATTTTATTTCCGGAAATTAATTTAACAGTTGCCTTATCTGTTACGGCTGCCACATCATTTAGGTTACTTTCTTGTTTGTTAATAATTTCATAAACGGGTTTGGGTAAATTATTGCTGGGCTTTTTATTATTTTCGTTTACAATAATAACAGCTTCTTCTTTTTGTTCAGGTAAATTTTGCGGCAAGTTGGTTTTATATACCTGATCATTCTTTTGTGCTGGTTCTTTTGCTTTATTGTCAGTATTTGTTGCAGTTATTTTAAGTTCATCCGCAATCTTTTGTTCTTGTGGCCCAACAGCCGGCACAGTATTTTGTTTTGGTGATACTGACTTTATCTTTGGAGTTATGCCAGCATTCGCTTCTTCTGTTTTATTTACTTTTATTATTGAAAGGGTTGCCCAGGTACCAATGCCTAATAAAACTGCGGCAACAGCAATTCTACGCCAGGGCATACCAATAACTTTTGCCCTTTCTTTGCGATACAGCAACTTTTTGTTGGCAAATGCAATTGTAGTGTCGGGCTGAAGTTTTGTTTGCTGTAATACTGCCAATTCTTTGTTTGCAGCACTATCGGTGTTTAATACTTTTTCAAAACCTAACTTATCAACAGCACTTAATTCATTATCTATATAAAGCAATACACTTTCCTGCAGAGCAGTAATTTCTTCTTTAAGTAAATCATTTTTATTACCAAATACTACAGCATCAGCATTAAAAACTGTTTGCTGTAACATATTCAGTTCTTCTCTTAAATCAGTATTTTCCTGCACAAATAATTCCACAGCATTCCTTTCCGCAGCAGACAATTCATTATCTACATACAGTAAAAAAAACTCTTCGTAATTATTTCTGTTAATTTTCATTTTTAAATGTTGTTCGTTGATGGTTGGTCGTTGATGGTTGTTCGTTGATGGTTGGTCGTTGGTCGTGATAGCTTTTTTCTACCAACGGTCAACGACCAACTTAAATTACGTTTTCCACTTTTACAATATACTCCCTCAATAATAACCTTGCCCGGTGCAGGTATACTTTTACCTGGCTTTCGTTTAATTCAGTAATTTTTCCAATTTCCTCGTAACTGTAGCCTTCATAATCTTTCAGCATTACCAGGCTGCGTTGCAGATCGCTCAGTTTACTTAAAGCCTCATTTAAAATACGCTTTGTATCATGCGCCGGTCCAACACTCCCCCTGTCATTTTCATTAAACTCTTCTCTTAAACTGACCCTTTTATTCTTCCTTATATGGTCAATCATTTGGTGGTATGCCACGGTAAAAAGGAAGCTTTTGCTCCTTTCATTATCCACCGATTCCCTGCTTACCCACATTTTTTCAAATGCCCCCTGCACCACATCTCTTGCATCCTCTTCGTGCCTCAAATTTTTGAGGATAAAGCGGTACACATTATCTGCATACAGGTTTACACATTCATTATATTCTCTCTCCGTCATGTAGGTGTTAGTGGGTTGGTTTTGTGTAATACGAAGGTCTGTAATAAAATGTTACAGTAAAAGGAAGAAAAGTTATTTTTTTGGGACGGGCAGTTAAGCTATAGTCGTCATTCTTGTGTCACTCACTTGTACCGCATACCACTATTGGGCTTTTATCTAAGCGTATTTTTTCAATGTCACTCTCCGCAACTATCTTCCAAATTTCTCTCCCCCCGGGGAGGATAGGTGGGGCTTTTTACCCTAAATTTGCCCTTACTAAACTACACTTATGAACACAAAATTTGTACAACGCATTGCCACCGAACTTTCAGAAATAGAAAAAGCTGGCCTCTCCAAAAAAGAGCGCATTATTACCAGCGAACAGGGTGCCGAAATTATTGTAGGCGGAACTACTGTATTGAATTTCTGTGCCAATAATTACCTGGGGTTATCCAGCCACCCAAAAGTAGTTGCAGCTGCAAAAAAATATATTGATTTAAGGGGTTACGGTATGAGCAGTGTTCGTTTTATTTGCGGCACACAGGATATTCATAAAGAACTGGAAAAAAAGCTGGCCAATTTTTTGGGTACAGAAGATACCATTTTATACGCCGCAGCCTTTGATGCCAATGGTGGTGTGTTTGAACCTTTGTTTGGCGAAGAAGATGCCATCATTAGCGATGCATTAAACCATGCCAGTATAATTGACGGCGTACGTTTATGCAAGGCTCAGCGCTACCGTTATGAGCATAATAATATGGCTGATTTGGAAATGAAACTTGCCGAAACACAACATTTACGCAGCCGTATTATTGTAACCGATGGCAGTTTTAGCATGGATGGCACCATTGCACAATTAGATAAAATTTGCGACCTGGCAGATAAATACGACGCCATTGTAATGATTGATGAATGCCACTCCTCCGGTTTTTTGGGCAAAACAGGTAGAGGCACCCATGAGTATAGAAATGTAATGGGTCGCATTGATATTATTACCGGCACACTAGGCAAAGCATTGGGCGGTGCAAGTGGTGGTTTTACCAGTGGCAAAAAAGAAATTATTGAACTATTGCGCCAGCGCAGCCGTCCTTATTTATTCAGCAATACAGTTGCACCAAGTATTGTAGGGGCAAGTATTGCCGTATTGGATATGCTTAGCGAAACAACAGAACTAAGGGATAAATTAGAATACAATACCAAATACTTCCGTAGTAAAATGACTGAAGCTGGTTTTGATATTAAACCCGGCGACCATCCTATTGTACCTATCATGTTGTACGAAGCAACTGTTGCACAAAAATTTGCCGCTAAATTATTAGACGAAGGTATTTATGTAATTGGTTTTTTCTTTCCTGTGGTAGCAAAAGGGCAGGCACGTATTCGTGTACAGTTAAGTGCAGCGCATGAGCAGGGGCATTTGGATAGAGCGATTGTAGCGTTTACAAAAGTGGGGAAGGAGCTGGGGGTGCTGAAGTAAAAATAAGTTTTAATTTAAGTATATTTACAAAACAAAATTATTACAATGGCAAAGAAAATTATAGGCAGGTATATTGTAGCCGACCCCAAAATATGCCATGGCAAACTAACATTTAAAGGCACAAGGATTTTTGTTGATGATGTACTGGAAATGGTGGCACAGGGGCTTGCCTGGGATTATATTATTGAACAATGGCATGGGGCAGTTACAAAAAATGCCATTAAAGAAGCGGTAACATTAAGTAAAGAATCCTTAGCTAAAGAATCAGAAAACTTAGCTTTTGCCTGATTATGTATTTGCTTGATGAAAACATAACGAAAGACCAAAAAGAACTTTTAGAAAAGTGGCGGTTTAATGTAAAACAAATTGGTGTTGATATAGCCACTAAAGGCATACAGGATATACAAATAATTACACTTTTGCAACAATTGCATGGTGTTTTATTTTTAACAAGGGATACTGATTTTTTCAAACAGCATTATTGTCACCGGAATTATTGTATTGTCTATTTAGATGTAGAGAAAACAGAAACTGCCTACTTCATCCGAAAATTTTTAAAGCACCGCAATTTTAATACCACTGCAAAAAGATTGGGTAAAATTGTAAAAGTTAGCCAAACACTTATTCAGTATTATTCTGTAAAGTCAAGTTCGCTTACTACTTTATTAAACCCATATTGACGAATATTTTTTTATTTTGGCAGCAGAATACCTGTACAGTTAAGTGCGGCGCATGAGCAGGGGCATTTAGATAAAGCGATTGCGGCGTTTACGAAAGTTGGGAAGATGTTAGGGGTGTTGAAATAAACTTTTATTATGAATCAGCTCAGTAATATAAATAATGTTGTTTTAAGAAAAACTACTTCAGGTTTCTCAAATCTGTTACAGAAGTTTACTCTTTTTATTTTTTTATTCATTTTTCATTGCAATTCTTTTTGCCAAACTGTTGCCCTAAACAAGCTTAAAGATGTTGTCAAAAATGGAATATGTATTATAGAATCTGAAAAGTGCATGCAAAAACAGGTTAAATACATAAAGGCATGTGAAAAACTGGGTGATTACTATTTTAAAGTGAAAAAATTCAAGACAGCACTGAGTTATTACATGAAAGTTGCCGACCTAGACATATATACCGACGGGGAATTACAGTATGATGAGCCAATAATGCTAAGAAACACTGTTTCGGAAAAAGCTGGTAATATTTATTTTTACGGACTTGGTGTTAAAGAAGACTGGCAATTAGCACTTGCTCTTCATGATAGAACCCCCAATAACCATTCAAAAAAGATAAAAGATAAATACTCAAAATTATATTTTGGTGATAACGACTATTATTATGTAAACAATGAAAATTACTTAAACGACAGTATTAAAATTTTTGGAATTAATCCTTTTTATATAAATGATACAAACATGACAGTGCAGCTTAGCAAGGACTTAATGTATGTTGCAACAAAAATGAAAAAAGATAGCACCTTGAGATGTAAAATTGAAGTGACTTACGGGCTTCTAAGTTTAAATATTGTCAATCAGAGCTACTTAAATAGATTACTAGATTATTTGACTATATATTTGAATGAAAAAGGTAATGAAAAATTTATTGCAGAAATTAGTATAATAGAAGATGGAATAGTGCATAAATCTTTCAATCTACCAAAACTATCAGTAAGACTTACTAATTAATTTCTCAAGAGATGACAGCTTTTGAAAAGCTGTCATCTCTAATTGCAATACTTTATCTTTGCTGCGATAAAAGATGATAGAAATTACCACTGTTGAATGGAGTCCTTCGATGCTCAGGGTAAACTCTGCCAATGAAGCCCAATAGAAATTCAAAAGCTGGTAAAATAATTATTAACAAAACACAATCAAAGTCCTCTTCAGGGGATTCAGGGGTATGTCAGAAAACTCAGAAACATTTATAGCTAAAAGTACTGTTAAAGCAGCCGATTTAGAGCACCGCCGTAAAATTAATTTTAACATCAGCAAGTACAATGCTAAAGTACCTGAGGCCAAAGAACAATTTGCCGATGTGCATTTGGTAAGGGAAAGGGCAAAAAATATTAAGTGGAAGGCAATTGAAACGCTGGACCAGCAACTGGAAGAATTTGAAATGCAATTTACCAAGCGTGGCGGTAAAGTTATTTGGGCCGAGGATGCGGCGCAGGCAATTGAAGAAATTGTAAAAATTTGTAAAGAAAAAAATTGCAAGTCTTTGGTAAAAAGCAAGAGCATGGTTACCGAAGAAATCCATTTAAATAAAGCCATGGAAGAAAATGGTATTGAAAGTGTGGAGACAGACCTTGGAGAATACATTCAGCAATTAGATGGCGAAGCGCCTTACCATATTGTAACACCGGCTATGCATAAAAGCAAAGAAGATGTTGCCAAGTTATTTAATGAAAAATTAGGTACCCCAATAAATTTTACACCGCAGCAACTTACTTTAAAAGCCAGGGAAATTTTAAGAGAAAAATATGTGCAGGCAGAAGTAGGTGTTACAGGTGCTAATTTTATCATAAGCGATATTGGCGGCATTGCTGTTACAGAAAACGAAGGTAATGCAAGGCTGAGTTGTGCTTTTCCTAAAACACATATTGTGGTGGTGGGTATTGAAAAAATGATTCCGTCGGTTACAGATTTAGGATTATTTTGGCCGCTGCTTTCTACTTTTGGTACGGGGCAAAAGGTTACGGTGTACAATACCATTGTTACCGGACCAAGGCAATCAAACGAAACCGATGGCCCTGAAGAAATGTATGTGATATTACTGGATAATGGCCGCACTAATATTTTAAAAAACCCTAAGCAAAGAGAAAGTTTATATTGCATTAGATGCGGTGCCTGTTTAAATGCCTGCCCCATTTATAAAAATATTGGCGGCCATGCTTACGGTGCTACTTACAGTGGCCCTATCGGCAGCGTTATTACACCTCACCTGCAGGGAATGGAGAATTTTAAACACTTAAGTTTTGCTTCGTCACTTTGTGGTAACTGCACCGAAGTGTGTGCAGTAAAAATAAATTTACACGAACTGCTTTTAGAAAACCGTAAAGAAAGTGTGGAAGAAGGCCTTACTACTTTTAGTGAAAAAATGGCGTGGAAGATTTGGAAGATTGCTTCTATGAAAAGAGGTATGATGAATTTAGGTAACGGCAATTTAAAAAACAAAGTAGTAAATGGTTTGTTTAAAGGCTGGGCAGCACACCGCAGCGAATTAAACTT
>JAYSTT010000231.1:0-1523 GCA_043719495.1 Ferruginibacter sp.
TAACAATAACTCACGGTGATCGCCATACATGGTTACCCCATCATAGGACTTACCAGTTTTTTTGCTATAAAAATCGTTAACATATTTTTTCCCGTCAGCTAATCTTTTACTGTCCAGGTCACAAACGGCCATAATCCTTGCATGATCATACTTGAGCGTTTCTGCCATATCATGGTCCCGTGAAATTCGGCCTACTCCGATAGCCGCTATATTTATTTTATTACTTGGAGCATTTTTTCCAAAAACTGTTGCAGGTAAAATGGTAGGAAATCCTGTTAAAGCCAGGGAAGTTGCAATGCCTCCTTTTAAACTGGTCTTAACAAAATCTCTGCGGTTAAACCGTTTTTTTTCTGACATACATTTAATTTTTTAGTGAATCATCTTTTGAAACAGCGTGTGCATTTGAATAATTAAGGCCTTTAAACTGGCTGGCAACAAATTTTATTCCCTGTAATAAATGATTTATATAAACAGGGTCTTGGTAGCTTTCTTTGCTATGGCCCAATGTGGTGATCCAGATATTTCCCCCTTCAAAATGCTGGTACCATACTGCAGGATAAAAATTTGCAAACGATCCTGCATTTTTCTCTATCAGATCTGCCTGATCTGATTTTAAAGTTTTCAGGTCATGTACCATTAAAACTTTAATACCCGGGTACAATTCTTTTCCAAAATAACATTCATCTTCTCTTTCCCAAATTGCAGGAACATTTTTCATTGAGGGGTGTGAAGGGTCAATATTTTTTACTGTAAATTTTTGAAATTTTGCATGCCAGGAAAATGTTTCGCCAATCATCATCTTAAACCATTTCCAGTTTCTTTCGGTACCGGTTACAGAATGAATACCTACAAAACCACCACCTGCTTCTATGTACCTTCTGAATGCCACACGCTGATCATCTGTATCAAATACATCATTATTTGTGCTGGTAAAGATCAGTAATGTATATTTTTTTAAACTGGAATCATTGAAAACAACAGGATCGTCTGAAACATCTACTTTAAAATTATTGACTGCTCCCAGGTCTTTTATACCAGCTACTGCAGATGCAATTTTATCATGAACATACCCTGTGCCATTTTTTGTATATACCAGTACCTTTATGTTCTTTAGTAATACCTCTTTATTTAATACAGCTACAGTAGAGTTATTTTTAAATTCATTTAATATATTAAAATGTACTGCATCAAAATTTTCTGTTACTTCTGCAGGCAACCGATTATCAGGTGTATTTGCATAACAGATGTTTGTACCTATCGAAATAAAAATAGCCAGTAGAATTGCGGCATAAATGCATCTGTTCATATAGCAAATATTAAGTTTGACTGCAATCCTAAATTACAGATTTATGATTGGCTGATGGTTAATTTGTACGAAAACGTTTTCGTACAAATTTATACAGCAAAGCAAGTAGGTAATATTGAAAAAGTCTATTTTTAATTTAAGTTAATTTTTGATTCAATTAATAAAGAGGAAATATTAACTTAAAAAACGACTGCCTAATTATTTCTTTCATCATTTT
>JAYSTT010000232.1:0-9073 GCA_043719495.1 Ferruginibacter sp.
GCAATTGTTGCATCCTGCTTTATGCCTGTTAGGTAACTGTACAAAATATAAAATAGTTTTGAAAATGTTTTTGTCCAAAAAGTATCTTTTCTGTTATTACGTTTAGCAAAAACAATATCATACCCTTCCATTGCTTTATTATAAAGGTGAATTATTTCTTCGGGCCTGTCTTGTAAATCACAATCCATAACAATTACCCAATCGCCATTGCAATAATCCAAACCAGCTGTAATAGCATGTTGCTGTCCAAAATTCCTGCTAAACCTTAGTGCTTTAACATTATTATTATCGCTGCAAATATTGCTGATCAATTTCCAGGATTGATCTTTACTGCCATCATCCACTAAAACAATTTGGTAATTTTCAAAAGCATTGCTCAAAGAACTTTTAATCCGGCCAATAAGTTCATTAAGAATATTTTCTGACTGATAAACGGGAATTACAATTGAGAGCAACATATTTACTTGCAGTAATTTTAGCTGTATCCGTTAAAAATAATAATTTTTATCCAATAAAGTACGCCCCATCCAAAATGGAGTAAGAATGATCCGCCAATTACCAGTTGTTGTGTTATATTCAGCCTGTTCAATTTTATATCCTTAGTAAAATTAATAACTAAACAAAAAAATAACAGGTAACCGGCAACCACCACCTGCCAGTAAAAATTGCCATGAAATTTACGGTATCCATCTTCAGCAAATAAGGCCCATATAAAAACGGCTAATAAATAATTTATTCCTGCAAACTGCACTAATTTGCTTTTTAAGACCACTCCAAGTGAAAAAAGAATATATACAATTGGAAAAAAGCAGGAAGTAAAAATAGCAATAGGAATACTATCAGAAAAATGTTGCCAAACTTCTAAAGGTGAAATAATAACTCCCGAATTCTTATCCTTATCCACCACATTGCTGGTATAATTTAATTTATAAATTATGTAATACTCAATTACAATAAAAATGATACCTAAAATAAAAGGAGTAAGCTTTTTAGCATTTTTTAAATAATTGCTACTGTTTACTGTTCTAAAAAACCAGAACAGCATGGCTGAAGGAATTAATACAAACAAAAAACTTGGTTTAATTAAAACATTTAAGATAATAAGCACAAGAATTTGCGGTGGCAGGTTTTTTGCATGACTGTCTTCTAAAATATACTCATAAGTTTTAAAATATAAGACAATACTAAACGGCATTAAAAATATTACGGTTGAGTTATGCCATACATTTGGTGCCAACTGGCCTATGTAAAATGTTTTTTCATGCAAAATATTTAAACCCGGCAGGCAAAAAATAAATAACATCATAACAGAAAGAAGAAATACTACCGGCTTATTTACCTCAATTGCTGAATATTTTTCTATATAAATTTTGTTAAGAAAATATTTAGATGTTATGGCCAAACTTATAAGTAATACAGAAGCGCCATAATACAGGTAGGAATATTTTGAAAAGCCTGCCAGCAAAGCCACTAAAAGAAAATAAAGAAAATTAGGGGTAAGCTTATCATGATTTACTGCAAATGAATAAGCTATTGCAGCGTGAGGCTGTATATCTGTATCAACCCTTAAATACAAAATGATAAAATAGTAAATACTAAAGCAGGTAAATAATAATATCCCTAATAACCATAGCGGTTTATTTATAAATTTATCTTTTAGCATCTTGTACTGTTATTAATACTACAAGCCTTTACCCTTTCCAAATTCAGCAACTGTTTCACCTTTCATAGATTTACTGATAGCACTATCCATTATCCGCTCTGCATAAGGGCGTGAAATATTATTTAGCTCTTCAGTTTTGGTTTGTATTAAATTTTTATCCCCCATCTGCATTGACAATTGCAAGGCCTGCATTGCCAAAGAAGTATCATTCAGCTCCTGAACTGATAATGCAGCAATATTTTTTCCAATAAATTTTTCCGTTGTATGCAACAGTTGCTCTGCTTCTGTTTTTGCCTCTACCAATGCCCTGTTTGCAATATCTTTTTCAGCATTCTTAATAGAGTCTAAAAGCATTTGCTCCACCTGTTCGTCGGTTAATTCATATTGAGGTTTTACCTGTATAGTCTGTTCAATTCCACTCCGCAATTCTTTTGCATTAACCACCAATATACCATCTGCATTTATCAAAAAACTTACTGCTACTTTTGGAAAGCCTGCAGGCATAGCTGGTATGCCCGATAAAATAAATTCTGCCAATTTTCGGTTATCCTGCACCATATCTCTTTCACCCTGGTAAACAGCCAGCTTCATCCCGCTTTGTCCATCTTTATAAGTAGTATATTGCCTTGCAGCTTTTGCCGGTATTTTACTATTTCGCGGCAGTAATACATCCATTAATCCTCCCATTGTTTCTATACCCAGCGAAAGAGGAGTAACATCCAATAATAATAAATCTTTTGTATTACCTGCTAAAATATCTGCCTGTATCGCTGCTCCCAATGCAACTACTTCATCCGGATTTACAGAATCATTAACCTGTTTGCCAAAGAAATTACTCACCATTTGTTTTACTAATGGCGTACGTGTACTGCCTCCCACCATTATAACTTCATCAATATCTTTTTTTGCTAACGCAGAATCTTTTAAAGCATTGGCGCAACAGCTTATTGTTTTATCTATGATGGGTTTTATTATTTCCTCCAATTCAATTTTTGTAAGACTTAAATTTTTATCCTGATATACTGTATAAAATTTATCATTAACCGATAAATATTTTTTTGCTCCTTCTGCTATTAACCTCAATTGTTGTTTTATTTCATCAATATCTCCAGCAATACTATTATTTTCCATCCAGAAATTAACAATCGCCATATCCAAATCATCGCCGCCTAAAAAAGTATCTCCGTTTGTTGCCAACACTTCAAATATCCCGTTATTGATTGTTAAAATAGAAATATCAAAAGTGCCACCGCCTAAATCATAAACAGCAATGGTTTTTGTTTGGGCTTTATCAATACCAAAACCATAAGCAAGGCTTGCGGCTGTTGGTTCATTGATTATACGTAATACATCCAGGCCTGCCAATTTCCCGGCATCTCTTGTAGCCTGTCGCTGTACGTCATTAAAATAAGCCGGCACCGTAATTACAGCCTTGTTAACGATTGTTTTTAATATATGTTCAGCCTGTGTTTTTAGTTCCTTTAAGATAAGAGCAGACAGATCAACCGGAGAATAAAACTTGTCCTCTATCTGAACTTTTAATAATCTGTCTTCATCGTCAATAACTTTGTAGGCAAAAGAAGAAGCATGATGGGCAATGTCTTTATAAGTTTTACCCATCAGCCGTTTTGCTGAAAATATGGTATGGGATGGGTTGCTGATTAAATACTGTTTAGCCTTATCCCCTACAACCAACTCCCCATCTTTTGCAATATAGATAACAGAGGGTACTAATGAACTACTGTTGGATTCTTTTAATGCTACAGGTTTTTTACTTTCCGGATGAATTATTGCGACCAGGCTGTTGGTGGTGCCTAAATCAATACCAACAATCATATCATCCTGCTGTAAACTTCCTGTGGCTATATTTATAGCTATTTTAGCCATGCAATTTTTGAGGCAAAGTTAATAAATAACCTCAGTTATACTTTATAATCAAATTTCGAGAAAAGAAATAAATTCATTTTACGTTATCGCCGCTTAGTACCAGGGAATATTTTGTTTTTTGTTTAATAAAATACTTTTCGAAAAATTGATATGAAATTGCAGAAATCACTATTGCTATTAAAACAGCTAAACCATAAAGCAAGATTGAATGAGTATAATGAAAATACAGGCATAATTTTATTGCACATACAATTGCCAATGGATGAAACATATACAGGCCATAAGATATTTTACCCAGGTAACTAAAAACTTTGTTTTCTAGGCTGAAGACAGGTTTGGGATTGGCAGCAAAATTACAAACCTGGTAACCGAGTAATAAAGAATATATCTCGTTATTAAAATATTTAAAATAATAGCCGAAGGTAATTAAAACAATAAGTAATAAGAGCATTGCCAATTGAAACCATACTTTAAAAAATAATTTTTGCACTGTATGCGTTGTACTGTTTTTAATAAAAATCAGATAAGCATAAACACCTCCAATAGCCATACAGCTTATTGGATAACGGGACCAAATTAAAAACCCTATTTTGGTATATTTATTCTGAAAGGGAAAATAACGCAACAAATAGTATACAACAAGATATACAATAAGTACTCCTGCAAGAATAGCTATTTTGTTTTTTATTTTTTTAAATAATACCGGCCATATAAAATAAAACTGCTCTTCTGCTCCAATCGTCCAGCTATGGGTGGCATAAGGTACAAAGCCTAAAAAATCCATTACCATATTTGGCATAAAAATACAGTAGAAAAAAAGTTTCATTGATAATTTAGTCCATATAACAGCAACATCGTAACCATTAAACACTAAAAAATTTATAAAAGGAAAAACAAAAAATGCAAGAGTAATAGTTAGAAAATATAATGGCCAGATCCTTAAGGCTCTTCTTATATAGAACGCTTTAATATTTACTGTATTGGTTAATTGCTTTTCTGTAAGCAAGAGATAAGTAATCAGGAAGCCGCTTAAAACAAAAAAAAGTATAACACCAAATTCAGCTTTTACCGGAAAAGAAAGCTGATTAAATTGTGAGGCAGCTCCAATGATGTCAGTTAACTGACCAACATGGCTTAGCAATACAATTAATGCCGCAATAAACCGCAGCGAATTCAGGTTTTTAAAATATATTTTATTTGCCATTGATTGCCTGATCAAAAATAACCACTTATACTTAATAAAAAAGGGACCGTAGTAATTACAGTCCCTTAACTAAAATATTTTAAAGCTTTATCTTATTATTACCATTTTACCATAGCCTTTATTAAAATACTGATCTGTTTTATCGCCAGTAGCTTTATACTTTTCTAAAGACTTGCCATTAAGATTAGTTAAAACCCTGTACAGGTATACACCATTGGCCAATTTTTGACCGTATGAATCTGTACCATCCCATTTAAAATCAGTAATATTTCTACCTATATGTAGTGGCCCCAATTCATCTTTGGTTATTTCCCTTACCACTTTACCTGTTATAGTTAAAATTTGTATCCTTATATTTTGTGGCACTTCGCTACCGGTAACTGTGAATACAAATGCAGTTGATGTTGTAAATGGATTGGGGTAATTAAGCAAATTAGAAATCATTGGCTTGTTAATTACATTGAATATTACGTGAAACTCCAGTGCACCAGCTTTATTACCAATAACATCTTTACCTGATACTATTAATTCATAATTGCCATCGAGTGTAAAAAACGGCATAAAATCAATGCTGGCACTATTTTCACCACTACCCAGGTTGGCCGGATTAAAGCGCATCGTATCGCCAAAATTATAATTATGCACTGTTTTATCGGGATAAATTACCTGCACTTTAAGTAAAGCAGTATCGCTTAATGCTAAAAACCTGCTTTCATCTTTAAGCTTTATAAAAATGTGGGGTTTGGCAGCTACAATATCTTTGTTTAAAATGTGTACCCCATCAAAAGTTACATCAAGCAAAGGATTATAATTATCCGGTTTTACATAAAAATCTTTGAACAACACATTATTAAAGTGCAATTGCTCGGGCTGGTCATTATTAGGATTAACATCAACAAACAATGTATTATTACCCGGGTAATCTCTGGTATCAATTCTGTATTGAATACTTAAGGTATCTCCGGCAATTAAAATTTTACCTTTAGGAATATTGATTACATGCGGCAGGTTATTATTATCTGTAATAATAAACTTAAATTTCATGGCACTGTCAAATGCTGCAGGGCTAATATTTTTAAATGCCACTTTAAAATCAATTTTCTCGCCCTGCTCCATAGTATCCCTCATTTGAAAAAGAATATTGGGGGCTATAACACCTTCGGGAACCAACTGCCCGTTTACCCGCCAGTAATTTAACTGGTAAGGTGTGGCAACAGAAAAGTCGCTGTTATACATTTTTAACTGCAGATAGGGATAAAGGTTTGCATCCACAAAGTTTAATGTGGTATCTTTTGCCGAAGTAATTGTTTTTAATAATGTTGATGTGCCTGCATTATTAATTCCATATACAGCAATATTAGTTATATCAGCCGTTGGATTTTCCTGGCTGCTGCCACGCCAGTGTAAAAATTCCCATTTTTTTGATGGCCCAAAAACAGGCGACACAATTGTACCTTCTGCATTCCTTCCATAAATATTAAACTCAAAAGAATTTTTATCAAATATACCGTTACTCATACTATATCGCGGGGCATAATTTGCGGCGTCATTTTTCTTGTATGCAAAGGTCCAGCATCGGGCCCGGTTAAATGAATCTATTATTGCAAAGCCTACATTTCGCAATTTATCTACAATAGTATTACCAACACCATAAAGTGGAATATCAATTGCCTGCCATTGATCAACATAAGGACTGGGAAAATAAGCAGCTGAACTGTTTTTAACGACTACATAATAACCTGACGGAATGGAATCCATAAAATCCGCCATTTTTTTACGCCCGGCGGTATTCATATAAGAATATTCAAAATTATATTCCTGCAGGGTACTATATGGGCTTATACTACCCCACCTTCCAGGCGCTCCTGCCGGAGCATTTTTAACAGGATCCAATGATGCAGGGTTAAAAATATAAAACACAACACTTAATCCATCAGAAATGTCCTGAATATATTGTGCCCCATTAACCATTAAATTAAATTCATTTCCCTCGCTTAAACTGGTAGGGAACATACCATTATTGGAAACCAGTATTGTAGTACGTGGATTAAAGCTTAAACTGCGTGAGGTGCTGTCTAACTTTATGTTTGTATAAGCAGATTTAAAATGCTGATAAATATGCGACTGGTTCCAGCCAAAAGTACTGCCCGGCAAATACACAAATGAAGAAGTATTCCAGATTATATTAGCTGAACCAAGGGGTACCATTGAGGTACGCCAGTAATACACCGTACTATCTGTAAATGTTATGTTGGTTGGTTTAAACTCTACCACACCCCCATTGCCGGAAGCATTAAACGTTTTTTTAAATGACGAATTAAAAAATTCTGTTGTGTCAATTTCCATTACATACTGCCGTTGTTGCACCAGCGGGTTAGCAGTACTAGCCGTATACGTTAGATTTTGTTGATTAACAATAGAGAAACTATAAGGATAAACCGGACGAATTTCATCTTCGTAAATGAAAAATTCTTTTTCGGTGGTATTATTCAGTTCAGATAATTCGGTAACCTTGTTATCCACATCAAGCGATACAATAATTTTGTTAAGCCCCTTATCGGTAGTTGGGTTTATAGGTATAACAAATGATAATGAATCACTGTATTTTATTGCAGGAATAAGCTGGTTGAACAATACCTTGATACTGTCATTAGGTAACTTACGCTTTACTATTACTCTTATAGAATCATTAATTGCCCGGCCAATATTCAGCATTTTTACATTAACATTAAAACTGTTGTCAGCTACAGAAATTATTGAGGGGCTTATTTTTATTAATTGTTCTTCAATAATATAATCGGGCTTTGCATGTGCATTAATCCTTAAAGCAGGGTCGCCGTGAAGCGTTAATTCTTCCAGATGAATTCGTATAAAATGATCCAGTACCGGGGTGATGGCAACTATATTCTGAATTGTTTTTTTAATTTGTTCGCCAATTGTATTTCCGTAATTACTATTGCAAAATTCGTTGAACAACATAATATTATACCGGTCAAGAAATGGCTCAATCCCAAAATGAGTATCTGCAAAAAATCCAATACTGCCTTTCTGGCTTGCAAAAATATATTTTTCTGATAACGACATACTGCCCGCTACACGGGTGGGATCAAAATTAAAAAAGTTACCTGCGCTGCAGCCACTAACATTAAAAAACGGGTATTTTCCCTGGTTCTGGTATACATCGGGACTGCTTAAATTAAATGCAAGCGTATTAGCCGACGAATGGCCAAAATAAGAAACGAAACTTAATCCCTCTTTAAACAACTGTTCTATTCTGCTGCTACTTGCTTCCTGTACTGTACCTGTTCCCGATTTGGCAAAAGTTTCCACATGTGCCCCAAATAAAGTATCAATTGCTATTGTTTTATATTGATTTAAATGGTTTATAAAAGCAGCTGTTTCAATGCTATCTGCTCCGCCAGAAATTTGGATAATATTTTTCATCCAGGCTTTGTCTGCAACAGTTTGGCTGGTGGAATTTTGCTTTTGCTCATACTGTTTCATTTTTTCAAGATAATTACCCACTTCATTACCTGTAATTGCACCTAAACGGCCAACAGGTACTATGGGCACTACAGTGCCGGGGTTACTTACTAATAAAATATCAGAAGCAGGCCATCCAAAAGTTTGCACTAAATTGAGCTTATTAGCATCCGGATTTAATTCATTAGCCTTGTATTCATTGTAAACAACAGCTCTGCCAATTAAAAAAACAAATTTGGGTTTGGTAGTAAACTGCTGATCGGCAAAGCGAACAAAATCTCTTACAGCCACCGGATGTTTATTTATTCCAAAAGCAAACTGCTCAGTAAGTTCATCAATATTATACACTTTTGCATTGTAGCCACCACCTGCAGCTGAGCTTCTGTATTGACGATATTGTTCCACATAATCCACACCACTGCCGTTATTATATAATACAGGATTACTGATTATAATATAATCGCCCTGGTTGGATGCAATTGATAAATTCTGAAAAGTTTTAGCAGTAATGCCTGTGCCTGTGGTAATATTATTTATATTTGACGCATCCTGGCTTATCAGATAAAATTTACGAACAGGGTCAGATGAAGCTGGCAAAACAAATTTTACTTTACCTGCTGTACTAATATCACCCAGATACCTTCGTCCAGTATTGACATCATATAATACCGGTTCCAGCCCGTTACTATTAAAATTATCAATCACTAAGTAATTACCTGTTACTGACGCTGCTAATTCAAAATAAAAAGTCTTTTCGTTATTAAAATTAAAAGTTGCGGGGTAGGTAACCGAGTAAGTAGCTACAACTATGCGGTCATGTGCACTATCCGATGAGT
>JAYSTT010000233.1:0-3732 GCA_043719495.1 Ferruginibacter sp.
TACTGCTGATGTAATTAGTAATACCACAACCATTTCTTTATCAATACAAAAAACAAATAAAGCTGCTGATAATAATGCAGCAGAGGATAAAGAACAAATAACTGATAATAGGGTGAACATTTATAAACAAAAAAGCCACTTTACAGTTAAGGTTAAAACCCCTGCTTACTTTGCATTAAATGAAAATAATCCGGCAATACAAAAAATCAGCTCTATAAAAAATACACATGATGAAAATATAACTTCAACTACAGCAATAGTAACCCTTACTGATGTAGCAAATTCCCAAAGTAAAGAAGCAAAAGCAATAAAACAGGATGAGCCATTGGCAAAAACTGATTCAGCAAAAATAAAAACTGAAACAGGTAAGAATATTACAGAGAAAAATAAGGTTACTCTTTCGGGCAAAAAGCAAAAAGAAAGTAAAAATTTTGCCAACAGGCTTGCCTTTACTTTATCTGCAGGTGCAGATATAAGTTATGTAGCTATTAGTAATACAGGAAAACTTAAACCTTTTTATGGAACAGGGTTAAAATATGCCGTTGGAAAACATTTTTCAATAAGTTCGGGTTTATACGTTTCTAAAAAAATATATACTGCCACACCTGCACAATATAAATTTTCAGGATATGCCAACCCGGCACTGGTTAAAATTGATGCTGATTGTAATATTTATGAAATACCTCTTACTGTGTATTACAATTTTAAGCAGGTAAAAAATCACAACTGGTTTACCGGTATGGGACTTTCATCTTACCTGATGAAAAAAGAAACTTATGATTACCAGTACAAAACACCAACAGGACAATTCTGGAATTATACGCATACTTATAATAATGAGAATAAACATTATTTTTCTGTACTTACACTATCCGGCGGTTACCAATATAAATTAAGTAACCGTGTTAATTTAACAGCAGAGCCGTATTTAAAATTACCATTAAGTGGCGTTGGAGAAGGGAAGATAAAGTTAAATAGTACCGGTATATTAGTTTCTGCAGCAATAAAACCTTTTGTAAAACAAAAAAAGATTTAAGTTATTCCTTTAAATAAAAAGGGCTTCTTAATTTAAAGAGGCCCTTTTTATTTTATTAATCACGATAAAAGCATGCATTCTTATTTCTTTTTATCCCTGAATAATACAAAGTTTCTTGCTATTGTAAAGCCCCATCGGTACTGGCCTTTGCCCCAAGATGTATAAGTACGGGGGATAAACCTGTTTTCTAAAATATTAGTAGTGTTTGTAAAATTTAGATGAAATAAATGCCCGGGAGTTATAATTTCAAAACCTACCCCAAATGCATCGTAGCGTTTGGCATCATAATATCCGGTATACTGAGTAGCTAATGCTTTTTCGGTTGCGGCAGAACGGAAAGCATGAAAATAATCTGCTATTAATATAAATTTTTTACTGATTGGAAAACGTACCCCACCACCCAACGCAAATAAACTTTTCTGATCATTCAAAACAACATAATTGGTATGAACATACGTTGGGCTTAGTTGCAAACTCAGTTTTCCAAACTTTCTGGCAATCATTAACTGCAATACCTGGCTTATTCGGTCCGAAAATTTCGAAAAGTGGTTTTCTCTGATTTTTAATTGTGCAATACTGGTATCATTATCTGCCCTCATTGCAGATATTACATTGTTGGCAAATAAAGTTACTGATACAGGATGGCGGGTATCGTTTTCTATTTGCTGTAAAAACTGGTACTTAATTCCCATTTCAATCAATTGCGAAATATTGCCACCCCCCCTTGTTCTTGATAAAAATGCGTTGAGTTTATTTGTAAGCCCTGCCTGAAAAGCAATTTTTACATCCGAGGCATTATCTAATCCGTAAAAAGATTTAGCCCCGCCATTATTGCCGGCAATATCTCCAAAATTATGCACCACTTTAAATTCTAATATTCCTTTGTGTAACACTTCTACTGTGTTGGCATTAATAAGCTTTTGGGAATAAAAAATTTGCGTTGCTGGTTTTGCAGCAGAATTTGTATCATCCATGGAAGCCATCAATTTTGTTACTGTACTGTCTTCCTGTGCAAAAGCAACGGAATTAATACCTGCAAAAAATAAAAAAACTAATTTTCTCATATAAATTATTTGATTTTAATTCTTATCGGATTAAAGATAAGTTTGGTTGCTTGTGATACAAAACCTATTTAATTGCGTTTCACTATTCAGTATTACATTTATAAGGGCACCCAATGATTATATTAATTTGTTAAAGCGATTTGCAAACAACCGGAATAAACATTTTTAGTAGAGCAGGCTTTTTGAAAGTGACAGTAATTTAAGTAGGATTTAAAAAGTACGGTTCATTAAAATTAAAGAACGGGCTTATTTTATATTCTTAATTTAATCCTTATACCGTATGAAATCAGTGTTTTAGCCAGTAGAAATAATTATAAACCAGCCTGTAAATTATCCACTAAAAAAAATAATGGCACGATTTTGGAATAAATAGCGTTGGGAACCCCAAAAATACATTGGCTTTAACCCATTTTATTGAATTTTAAATCTTAATCATAAAAATTTATTATCATGAGCACTACAAATTTTCCAACTCCTTCACCCGAAAATCAATTACAATCCCACCAGAAAACCAATACTGTTAAAAACATTATTATTGGTGTATTGGCTGCGGGTATTTTAGGCCTTGGCGGTTATACCTTCAAAACCTATAGCGATAAAATAAAAGCTGCAGAAACAGTTGAACTGCAGAAGACAGAAATAGCAAAAGTTAGTACAGAAAAAAGTGACATACAGGTAAGCTTTGATGCATCGCTTGCAAGGCTTGACTCTATGACAACAGCAAACAATGGTTTAAACAGCCAGTTAGCTACAAAGAATACCGAAATTGCTAAAGTAAAGACAGAAATACGCAGCATATTAAATAAGAAAAATGCAACTGCTGCCGAACTTTCAAGAGCTAAAATGCTTATTGCTTCTTTAAATGATAAAATTACCGGACTGGAGCAGGATGTAGCCAGGCTTACACAGGAAAATCAAACATTAACAGGTGAAAAAACTGTGTTGATCCAGGAAAAAGAAAAATTGACTCAGGATCTTACTGCAACTACCGAAGTTAAACAAACACTGGAAAAGAAAGTTGATATTGCTTCTACATTAAATGCATCAAATATTTCTATAACGCCAATCGATGTTAGAAGAAATGGTAAAGAAAAAGTATCATCAAAAGCAAAAAGGGTAGATAAACTTTTAGTAAGTTTTGATGTAACTAATCGTATTGCTCAGCCTGGTTCAACTGATGTATATGTTGTGGTAATTGGTCCGGACGGTACCCCAATTAACACCGGTGCTGAAACCTTTACTACACGTGAAGATGGTGATAAAGCTTATACTGCTAAACTACCTGTAGAAATTGAAACTGCTAAAAGGAAAAATGTAGAATTTGCATTTGCCCCTGGTAGCAAATTTCTTCAAGGAAACTATAAGATAATGATTTATCAAAATGGTTTCTTAATTGGCGAAGGTGTACGTGAATTAAAAAAAGGCGGTTTATTCAGCTAATACAAAATACATTTTCAGTATCCCCAAAAAGATAACAACGGGTTTGGATTTTATTATCCGGCCCGTTGTTTTTATTTCAAGATTTTGCACTGTTACATATTTATGAACTTCGGGGGCAATCAAAAAAATAAATAGCTATTTTCAATAAATAAGAAATTCTTAATCGATCAAAAACAGGAAACTTAAAATAAT
>JAYSTT010000234.1:0-9067 GCA_043719495.1 Ferruginibacter sp.
CTAATATGCTGCTCAAACCCCTTTTTAGCTACAATTAATTCAGGAGTTATTTTCCAATAATCCTTCAGCAATATTTTTAAAAGTGCAACTGAGGTTTCACTTTGATAATCTAATAGTATCTTTTCAATTTCAGGCAAAGGCACATCACTAAAAAGGCAAACACTGGCTACTGCACCATTGCAGCCAATGCAATAATCGGCAACGATATAGTATTCTTTCATTACCGGTAAAACTGCTATTGGAATTAAACCAATATCAATCTCATTATTTAATAATTTTTTAGCAATATTAGAAGGGTAATCAATCACCAATTCAATTTGCCGTGCCATCATTCCTTTCTCAAATCCGTAAATAAGTGGCTTGGTATTTAAATAACTTACCGCCCCAACCTTAATCTTCTGTATCAATTACTGTATTTTTGCTACAAATTTACAGTAACCACATGGATTTAAATCAACTAACTGCCATCTCCCCTATTGATGGCCGCTATCGCAAACAACTGCAGCATTTAGATGAATATTTCAGTGAATATGCTTTAATAAAATACCGGGTTTTGGTAGAAGTGGAATATTTTTTATTTCTTGCAGAAAAGAAATTTTTTAAAGCCGATGCAAAATTGAAAAACCAATTTCAGAATGTAGTGGCTGACTTTTCATTAGAAGATGCTGCTGAAATAAAAAAAACTGAAACCATTACCAACCACGATGTAAAAGCGGTAGAATATTTTTTAAAAAAACAATTAGAAAAGAATGATGCTTCCCATTTAAAAGAATGGGTGCATTTTGGATTAACATCGCAGGATATTAATAATACAGCTATCCCTTTGCTTTGGAAAAACAGTATTGAGCAGGAATACCTGCCTGCAATTATTAATTTACAGGCGTCCATTGGTAAACTTGCACTGGCTTATAAAAACGTTTCCATGCTTGCCCGTACACATGGGCAGCCTGCTTCGCCTACAAGGTTGGGAAAAGAGTTAATGGTATATGTAGAACGTTTAGAAAATCAGATTCAGTTATTCAGCTATATACCTTTTACTGCAAAGTTTGGTGGTGCCACCGGAAATTTTAATGCGCATCATGTGGCTTATCCTAAATATAACTGGATAAAATTTGCCAACGATTTTGTTGAAACAAAATTAGGCCTGCAGCGCCAGCAATACACCACACAAATAGAACATTACGATGTATTGGCTGCACATTTTGATGCCATAAAAAGAATCAACACCATTCTTATTGATTTTTGCAGGGATATCTGGAATTACATAAGTATTGATTATTTTAAACAAAAAACTATTAAAGGCGAAATTGGCAGCAGTGCCATGCCACATAAAGTAAACCCAATTGATTTTGAAAATGCCGAGGGAAATTTAGGTATTGCAAATGCTATGCTGGAGCATTTTTCTGCAAAACTCCCCATCAGCCGTTTACAAAGAGATTTAACTGACAGTACCGTTTTAAGGAATATCGGAATGCCAATTGCTCATACTATTTTATCCATAAAATCTACCGAAAAAGGATTAAGCAAATTAGTATTGAATGAAAATAAATTAAAGGAAGACCTGGACAATAACTGGGCTGTAGTGGCAGAAGCGATACAAACTATTTTGCGCAGGGAAAATTACCCTAATCCTTATGAAGCGTTGAAAGAATTAACGAGAGGGAAAACTGCGATTGATAAAAAAGCTATTCATCAGTTTATTACAAGCTTAAAAGTTTCGGGAGCAATAAAGAAAGAACTAAAGGCAATAACACCGGGTAATTATACTGGGCTTTAGTATTTGCGGAAAGTAATAAAAACATACCTTTGAATATGGTTTTAAAAAACTAAAAATGAAAAAACTAATCCTCCCTATTATATTCATTTCCCTTACGCTATTTTCTTATTCGCAAATAAATCTTTCCGCTGGCCTAGTAGCTTACTATCCTTTCAATGGTAATGCAATTGATGCCAGCGGTAATAATAATAATCCTATTTTTAATAATGCCTCCTTAACAAGTGACCGATTTGGCTTCCCTAATACAGCATATCATTTTAATGGCACCGATAATTATATGCAGATACCAAATAACACTACTCTAAATTTTGGTAATACAATGTCACTAGCAGCATGGGTTAAAGTTACTGGCTTCTACCCAGGTACCTGCCATGGCAATCGTATAATCATGAAAGGAGATATAGAATATGGAACTGGTAATTACTATTTGACTTTTGATGATAATGCAGGTACCTTTTCCCAGAATTGTATTAATCCAACTCCTGATGTATTGCGCCAGAATTTTTATGGCCCTTATACCCTTCTACCGCCTGGCGGTTATACTCCTTATATTCAAACAGATCAATGGTATTCTGTTATTTTTACAAGTGATGGTACAACTCTAAAGCTTTATGTCAATTGTGAATTAAAAGGTTCTGGGCCTGTAGGTTCGTTAACTTTTACAAATGCGGATGATCTTTTTTTAGGCAGATTAAATATGCCCAATTATCCTTACTGGCTAAATGGTGATTTAGATGATGTTAGAATTTATAACCGAGCTTTAAATATTGATGAAATAAATACTTTGGGAGGATGTATTAGTTCAACAACTTCAGGTATTATTAACCAATACACCCCTGTACTTGGTTTTGATAAATGCAAAAATTTTTTAACCGTTGGCGATGCCACAAACTATAAAGCAGGCGATACAGTTTTATTAATTCAAATGAAAGGGGCTGTTATTGACAGCAGTAACACAGCAGCTTTTGGAACAATTACTGATTATAAAAATGCAGGTAATTATGAGTTTAATTATATCAAATCAAAAACGGGAAATAATATTGAGCTTTTAAATACAGTTACCAGGAATTACGATATCCCCAATGGCAAAGTACAGTTGGTAAGAGTACCCTACTATCAAAATGCAACTGTGACTGCTACTTTAACTTGTAAGCAATGGGATGGAAGTACCGGAGGTGTATTAGTTTTAAATGTTGCAGATACAATAAACCTGAATGCCAATATAGATGTAAAGGGCAAAGGTTTTTTAGGCGGCGCAGGTTTTAATACTAGTGCATTAGTTACAAACTGTTTTAATAATAATTATAACTATCCTTCAACAAGTTTAGTAGCGGCAAAAAAAGGTGAGAGCATTTCTTTAATAAGTAATACAATTATTTGTGGTAAAGGTTCCCCTGCTGGGGGCGGAGGCGGTGGGCTGGATCACAATAGTGGTGGAGGTGGGGGTGGTAATGGTGGTAGCGGGGGTTTTGGCGGATACCAATTAGAATCATGCGGAAATACCCCATTTGATAACAGGGGTATTGGCGGAAAAAATTTAACCTACAATGCTGCAACAAATAAAATATTTATGGGTAGCGGCGGCGGGGCAGGCCATGCTAACAACCCAGGAAATATCCCATCTTCGGGAGGTAACGGCGGAGGAATTGCTATTATCATAGGTTCTAAATTAAATACAAATGGTAATAAAATAATTGCAAATGGCGATGAAGGACTTGCTTGTGTAATTGGACCAAGCCCAGATTGCCATGACGGAATGGGAGGAGGTGGCGCAGGAGGAACAGTCCTGATAGATGTACAGCAACACCTAAGCAATCAATTAATAGAAACTAATGGAGGAAAGGGTGCAGATTTGATAACAGCATTGTCTGCTGGCAGAATTGGTACGGGAGGAGGCGGTGGTGGTGGCATTCTTTTTATTAATACTCCAACACTTCCACCACAGGTAACAAATACCAATTCAGGTGGAATGGGTGGTGTTATAGTTGCAGATGCCAACAACCCCTGGGGCAGTACTGCCGGAACAAATGGCAACAATATTTTCAATCTTGTAATACCTGTTGATAATACCCCATTTAAACCAAATATAGATTCAGTAAGAATTAAAGACAGTGTAACATCCTGTAGTAGTTTTAATTTTAAAGGATTAGGATATACAAACTCAAATCAAATAACCAGCTGGCAATGGTATTTTGGAGATGGTGCGACATTTAATGCACAAAATACGGCTCATACATATCTAACTACAGGAATGTATACGGTTAAATTATTGGTAACAGATATCAATGGTTGCAAAGATAGTATCCGGAAAGATGTTTCTGTTTCGCCTTTATCAGTTGATGCAGGAGTAGATATAACTGCTTGCAAAAATGTTCCATTTACCTTTAATACCAATATAGGTGGTGCAACAATTTTTGCATGGACACCAGCTGCTTTTTTAAATGACAGCACCTTACAAAACCCCACTGGTACAATTACAGCAACAACTAAATTTTATTTAACCGCTAAAGATGTCCTGGGCTGTTCAGGTAAAGATTCTGTGACAGCTAAAATAAACGCACCGGTTTTTTCAGTATCCCCGTCTCAATCAGGATGCTCAAATACACCAGTAAAATTAAATGCTAACGGCGGCAATATTTATTTATGGAGCCCCCCTGCCCAGCTTAATAATCCAACAATAAACAATCCGGTTACAACAATTTCATTCACACAATTATTTACTGTAAAAATAACAGACAGTACCTGCAATGATTCAGCAACTTTAAATACTTTAGTTACTATAAATCCTTCCCCACTGATAACAATTACTAAATCAAATGATATAGATTGCTCAATAGAGTTTTCCAAATTACAAGTGAATGGTAATGCATTACAATATCTATGGACACCATCAACCGGGCTTAGCAATTCAAATATTGCCAACCCTGTTGCAAAACCAGTAACCACTACACAGTATTTTGTAAAAAGCACTAACTCATTTGGCTGTTCAAAAAATGATTCAATAACAGTGGCTGTAACACAATCCGGTAAAAGTGGTTATTTAATGGCCAATAGCTTTACTCCTAACGGCGATGGCATCAATGATTGCTTTGGAATAAAATACTGGGGCGTAATTGAACAATTAGATTTTTTTATTTATAACCGGTATGGAGAAAAGGTATTTTATACCAACGACCCAAACAATTGCTGGAACGGAAATTATAAAACCAAAAAACCAGAGCCTGGCAATTATGTTTATTATATAAAAGCAAAAACAGCCTGTGGTACTGTGGAAAGAAAAGGGAATGTGATTTTGATTAGATAGAAAAAAGATCACCAAAAAAAATCAACTGTAACAAAATAAAATCCCCGGTAACTAAGCAGGGAATTTTTTAGAAATTATTAAAATGAATTTATCTCATTTTAATATTTTATTATCATCAGCAGGTTTTATTGCGCCAGTATCTTTTCTGGCAGTAATGCTGTCCAGAACTCTTTGCGCATCTGAGGCTTGGTTTAATGTATCGTCAGCAGGATTAGCTGTTTTTTCTTCTGCAGCATTATTACAAGCAGTGATTACTGATGTCACTGCTAAAATTGCAAATAATTTTTTCATGGTACTTTATTTGGTTTTTAAATCTGGTCTCAAAACTAATAGATTTTTCAATAGGGTGTTTCAGTAAGAAAAAAATTAAATAGACACAATTTAAAAGTTAAGCGTTGATAAAAATGAATTAAACATTTGGATAAAATCTATTTCTTTCTAAAAAATAACCTTATAGGCACACCGCTTAATTTAAAATTTTCCCTTAACTGGTTTTCTAAATAATTTTTATACGGGGTTTTAATATCATCGGGATAATTACAGAAAAAAGCAAATGTGGGTGTATGAGTTGGCAGCTGAGTGATGTATTTTATTTTTACCATATTCCCTCTAACTACAGGCGGATGATACCCTTCAATTGCCTTAAGCATAATATCATTCAATTTTGATGTAGGAATTTTACGCAGCCGGCTTTCATAAACTTCCAGCGCCATTTCTATACTTTTAAAAATTCTCTGCTTTTCCGTTACCGAAATAAAAATAATAGGTACATCACTAAAAGGGGCAAACTTTTTTTTGAGTGCGGCTTCAAAATCTTTAACGGTATTTGTTTTTTTATCTTCCACCAGATCCCATTTATTTACCAATACCACAATGCCTTTACCTTTTTTGGCAGCCATGGCAAAAATAGAAAGATCCTGTGCGGTAAGTCCTTTGCCTGCATCCAGCATCAGCAAACATACATCCGCTTCGTCCAACGCTTTAATGGCTCGAATCACTGAATAAAATTCCAGGTCTTCATGCACTTTTGTTTTTTTACGAATACCTGCGGTATCAATTAAAACAAATTCTTTATTGTATAAATTATAGTGGGTGTGTATGCTGTCTCTTGTGGTTCCTGCAATATCACTTACAATTGTTCTCTCCGTACCAATTAATGCATTTAATAAAGATGATTTACCAACGTTTGGCTGTCCAATAATGGCAAACTTGGGTAAGCCGTCGTTTTCTTCACTTGCTTCGTCTTCGGGTTTTATAAGCGCTGTAATGGCATCCAGAATTTCTCCGGTACCACTGCCGCTTATTGAGGAAACAAAAAATATATTTTCGAAACCGAGGCTGTAAAATTCGCTGGCCTCCAAAAGCCTTTCGTGGTTATCTACCTTATTTACCAATAAAAAAACTGGTTTACTGCTTTTGCGTAATATCTGGGCCATACTCTGATCCAGATCAGTAATACCGGTTGCCACATCTACCATTAAAATAATTGCATTGGCTTCCTGCACGGCAATCATCACCTGCTTACGTATTTCCTTTTCAAAAACATCATCGCTTTTGGGCACAAAACCACCCGTATCTATTACATTAAATGTTTTACCGGCCCATTCGGCAATACCATATTGCCTGTCACGGGTTACACCACTTATATCATCTACTATTGCCTTACGCTGTTCCAGCATACGGTTAAAAAATGTACTCTTGCCTACATTGGGCCTTCCTGTTATTGCTACTGTAAAACTCATTTTATGTACGATTTACGATGTCTGATGTACGATCGCCTTATCATTAAGGCATACATCGTACATCAAACATCAAACATTTTTATTACTATATAAATTACGATGAACTCTTATTTAGAAATACTCCCGTACATCGTACATCAAACATTTTTAATACTATATAAATTACGATGAACTCTTATTTAGAAATACTCCCGTACATCGTACATCAAACATTTTTAATACCCATACTCCTTCAGCTGCATTTCATTATCCCTCCATTTAGGCCGCACTTTTACAAATAATTCTAAAAATACTTTGCTGCCTAAAAATTCTTCTATATCTTTTCGTGCATTAGTACCCAATTGTTTTATCATCTTGCCACCCTCTCCTAATATAATCCCTTTCTGGGTTTCCCGCTGTACAATTATTTCGGCCCTTATTTTTATTAAAGTAGTTTTTTCGGTAAACTCCTGTATTAATACCGTGGTATGATAAGGAATTTCTTCGCCATACAATTGAAATATTTTTTCTCTTACCAGCTCACCTACGAAAAATTTGGTAGGCATATCGCTAAGGTCATCGCCTTCATAAAAAGGCTGGCCTTCCGGCAACAGTTTAATTATTTTTTTTAATAAGAAATCTATACCACTTTTTTTTAATGCCGAAAGGATTACTACATCCCTGCAATAAGGTTGTTTTCTGTAAAAATCTGTAATTATATTTTGCTGTTCTTGTGTTGCTTTATCAGCTTTATTAAGCACTACTATTGCAGGTGCATTTAATTTTAGCGCAGTAAAAATGGTATTACTTTCTTCGGGCAACTCGTTTACATCTGCAATAAGCAAGGCCACGTCTGCATCTTCCAAACTGCCTTTTACCGCCTGCATCATTTTTTCGTGCAGTTTATATTTGGGTTCTATAATTCCCGGGGTATCAGAAAAAATGATCTGGTACTCTTTTTCTGTGAGTATGGCTTTAATACGGTGGCGGGTGGTTTGTACCTTGTGCGATACAATAGCCATCTTCTCCCCCATTAATGCATTTAGGAGTGTGCTTTTACCTGCATTAGGCTTACCAAATATGTTTACAAAACCTGATTTCATGAATGTGGTGATTGAAAGAATAGGACTACCACCAATGGTCTGTTAGAGCGAAGAAGGTAGTCATATTCATTAACAATAACTGTTAAGAATAAAAAAGGACTCTTTTAGGGAGCCCCGTTAGTTGCGAAGACTGGGATCGAACCAGTGACCTTCGGGTTATGAGCCCGACGAGCTACCGCTGCTCTACTTCGCGGTGCAAAAGTAAGGTTTTGAGCCTTTGCAGCCAAATAATAAACTTTGATTTGTACATTTGGTTATGGTAAAAAAATATTTTTTGCTGTTATTGGCTGCACTGGTACTGGTTTTTTCATTGAGTTGCAAAAAGAAAATTAAGCAACAGGAAGATGAAATGTACAGCCGACATTTACAAAGGCAGGTAAAGCTTTCTATCATTTCTACGCCAATGCCCGCTGACAAAAGTGAAATGAATTTACTATTATTAAATGACGGACAGGATTTAGTGAAATTTAAGGTTAAAGAAATATTAGATAGTTTATACAGGAAAAAATTAATTAAGCCCTTAATAATTGTTGGAATTACAGCAGGCGAGAGAGCTAAAGAATTTGGCGTAAGCCAATACCCCGATTTTATGAAACGGGGTGATAAAGCTGATAACTATGCTGCATTTATTGATGATGAATTATATGCTTTTACAAAAAAAAATGCAGGAGTTAGAAAATTTAAATCTGTGGTTATAGCTGGTTGCTCTTTAGGCGGATTATCGGCTTTTGATATTGCCTGGGATAATGCTGATAAGATTGATAAAGTAGGTATTTTTTCCGGGTCGTTTTGGTGGAGGGATAAAGATGATAAGGCAGCAGATTATTCGGATGACAAAAACAGGATTATAATTAATAAAATCCGTTCATCCAAAAAGAAACCCCATTTACAATATTGGTTTTATGCAGGCGATAAAGAAGAAAGTGGTGACAGGGACAAGGATGGCATTATTGATGTGGTAGATGATACCAGAGATCTTGTTGCGCTTATTAAAAGTAAAAATGTTTGTTTACCGGAAGAGATTATTTTTAATGAAGACCCAAATGGAATTCATGATTATACCTCCTGGCGCAATCATTTACCCGAATTTTTATTATGGGCTTTTAGTAAATAGTATCGTTTACTGATTAAACAATCAACAAATAAAGAAGTTAATCAATAC
>JAYSTT010000235.1:0-1516 GCA_043719495.1 Ferruginibacter sp.
ATTTTTGCAGGGGGTGATTGTGTGAACGGCGGGAAAGAAGTGGTGGATGCTGTGCAGGCAGGGAAAGATGGGGCAGCTTCAATTATAAAGTACTTAAACTTGAGTTAGAGTTTTCACGCAAAGGCGCTAAGTTAGAAAGACGCAAAAATTTTGTTATGCTTACTGAAAATGAAATTTCAAAAATAGTAGTTGATATCTGTTTTAAAATTCATCAAAAGTATGGGCCGGGTTTATTTGAAAGTGTTTATGAAGAGATATTTTGTTATGAATGGAATAAAACTGGAATTCCCTTTGCAAGACAAATAGGTGTTCCTTTAATTCATGAGCAAATTAAAATGGATATCGGTTTCAGGGCAGATATTATTATTGATAAGAAGGTTATACTCGAATTGAAATCTATTGAAACACTGGCTCCTGTTCATTTTAAGCAATTACTAACTTACTTAAAATTGACTGATATAAAACTTGGATTACTTATAAATTTCAACGTAAATCTTATTAAAGATGGAATTCACAGAATTGTAAACAAACTTTAAAACTTAGCGCCTTAGCTCCTTTGCGGCTTTGCGTGAAAAATCCCAACCATGGCAGACATTAGTTCAAACTTCCTCGGCATAAAGTCTCCCAACCCTTTTTGGTTGGCGAGTGCACCGCCTACCGATAAAAAAGTAAATGTACTTCGTGCTTTTGAAGCAGGCTGGGGTGGTGTGGTTTGGAAAACGCTGGGCAGCCAGGTTAAAAATGTTTCCTCACGTTATTCAGCATTAAATTTTGGCTCAAAAAAAATGATGGGCTTTAATAATATTGAACTCATCAGCGACAGGCCGTTGGATTTAAACTTAAAAGAAATTGCAGAATGCCTGAAGCTTTTTCCCGACAGGGCAATGATTGTTTCGCTGATGGCAGACAATGATAAAAAAAGCTGGCACGAACTGATTAAAAAAGTAGAAGACACCGGTGCTCATGGATTGGAACTAAATTTTGGTTGTCCGCATGGGATGACAGAAAGAGGCATGGGCGCTGCAGTTGGGCAGGATCCTGAAATTGCCCGGATGGTTGTAGAGTGGGTGATGGAAGCTGCACATATTCCGGTGATAACAAAGCTTACACCCAATGTGCATTCGCCGGTACCAACCGGTAAAGCCTGTGTGGAGGCCGGTACCAATGCATTGTCTTTAATTAATACTATTCAATCTGTAACAGGTATTGATTTGGATACACTTGTTCCAAATCCTTATGTGGCAGGTAAATCTGTTTTTGGCGGCTATTGTGGCCCGGCAGTAAAACCAATTGCATTAAAATTTCTCACCACACTTGGTCAAGATGAAAAAACAAAAAATATTCCTATTTCAGGAATTGGCGGAATAGGAACCTGGAGAGATGCCGCAGAATTTATTTTATTAGGCGCAACTAATGTGCAGGTGTGTACTGCGGCAATGCGTTATGGTTTTAGAATTATTACTGATTTGTGCGATGGTTTAAGTAACTGGATGGATGAAAAAAATTATAAATCAAT
>JAYSTT010000236.1:0-1516 GCA_043719495.1 Ferruginibacter sp.
GGATCCTTTCTGTTTCACTCAGTTCTCAAGGTTACCTAAAAGCTACGGGCATCATGCATTTGGACGATTTACTCAATCGTTATTATGATAGTCTTTCACTACTAACCGACTAAAAAAAGTAGAAAAAGTGACTAAAAAAGAGTAGGCAGCCGAGACTACCTACCTATGTTGTACATTGTGGTTGCAACACCCAAAAACAACATGAGCAAAAATACGGAGATAAAATTAGTCGGTCAGCCGATTTTAAGCCAACTATTACAATTGGTAGATAAGTGGGCTTTTAAAAAATTGGTTGCCGAAAAGAAAAGTGACCACTATTACAAGGCATTTAAGAGTTGGCCTCACTTTGTGACAATGATGTTTGGTATATTCAGCCGTTGCGACTCAATGGCTGAAACCTGCGAGGGGCTTAGGGCTATGAGTGGCAAGCTAAATCATTTAGAATTGGAAAAATCACCTGCTAAGAGTTCTGCGGGGGATGGGCTACGCAATCGCAGCAATGAGTTCTTTGAGGCGTTATATTATCAATTAATAAAGCGCTACTCTGGTTTTTTGTCGGACAGCCGAACGCATGGTCTGACTATTAAAGAGCTTTTTATCGTTGATTCTACTACCATTAGGCTATTTAGTGACATCTTAAAGGGCGTTGGTAGAAATCCGGTAAATGATGGCAAAAAGAAAGGAGGGCTGAAAGTTCATATGCTTATTGATGCAGTTCAGTCAGTAGGGAAGTTTATGAAAATAACGGCTGCTAAAATGCACGATAAAAATTTCTTGAGTGAAATTCAAGTTCCCCAGTTCAGTATGTTGGTTTTTGATAAGGCTTATAATTATTACAAACAGTTTAATGAGTGGACGGAAAAGAAAATATACTTTGTTACCCGTCAAAAAAGCAATGCTGTCTATACGGTTTTAAAAACTATAAGTGTAACGGTATTGAAAAAGAAGGAAGCCGGAGTACTAAAAGAAGAGGAGATCGAGGTAACCTATAAGGAAAAGAAAGTGCTGATAACATTGAAGCTTCGGAGGATATGTTACCAGGATGAAAAAGGCAGACAGTATGTATTTATTTGTAACAATTTTATAATTACTGCTCAGGAAATAGCTTTAATTTATAGAAAACGGTGGGGAATAGAATTGTTATTCAAGAAAATGAAGCAGAATTTTCAGCTGCACTATTTTTATGGTGAAAATGAAAATGCGATTCGCACCCAGGTTTGGTGCACATTAATTGCACAATTGCTTTTAACTGTTTTACAAAAGAAGGCCGCTGTAAAAAAAGCATTTTCAACAGTGGCCACTTTAGTACGCATTCATCTGGTGAGCATGTTGGATGTATATGAACTATTAAAAAATACAAGCCGAAGCTGGGTTAAAGTAAAAACTACCCCCGCACTGCCGTCTCTTTTTCCAAAATGACAAGAGGGGTCGACTATTAAAATAAATTAACAATACAGCAAAACCAATACTATCAGCCGAAAAAAATTACATTTTTAATTTTAGTCGGTTGATAGTG
>JAYSTT010000237.1:0-9054 GCA_043719495.1 Ferruginibacter sp.
GTGTAAAAATGCAATCAAAAAAAAATGAAAACAATAATCCAATTGGATAATACAGCGTTTGTTAATAGGAATATGTATGTATGATGAAGTGCCTCAACCTACTTTCAAAAAAAGGTCCCCCAGAAGAAACCGGGGATTTTTACTTCGCATGAAAAAATGATGGATTCATTAACAAGGATAAGATGAAAGCTCCATCACTATTGTTTTACCAGTTTAATAATTTGCGGACCATCATTACTGTTTATCCGCAGCATATATACCCCGGCAGTTATATCACTTATGTTATACCGGTTATCAACCGCCGGTGCAAATTGTTTTACCATCTTACCCGCCATATCAAATAATTGAAGGTTGAGGATTGTTTGATTGCCCTGCACCATCACTTCATTGCTGGCCGGATTGGGATAAACCAGCAGTTGCTGTTGTTTACCCGGGTTAATCCGTATCACCTGACTATATTTAAACCGTCCGTCCCTGTCCACCATTTTTAAGCGGTAAAATATTTTGCCGTTATTACTGAAATTTATGGCGGCATTTACATCTGCATAATCATATTTAATTTCCCCGGGGCTGTTAATGGCCTGCTTTTGCCCGATGGAAACAAAAACAATTCCATTAAGGCTTCTTTCTATTTCAAAATGACTGAAGTTGACCGCATCGGTTGTTTTCCAGCTTAGCAGTGCATCGTTATTTTGTTGGTAACCGGTAAAGTAAATAAGCGTTACCGGTAATCCACCCGCCTGTTGGCTGATTCCGAATTTGGAGAAACTGTTATACCCTGTTGATAAAAGAAATTTGCCATTTGCATCTGTTCCAAATGTTCCTGACTGCCAGCCCCAGGGATTTGCCCCATCCTGTTTTATCATTCCTAAGCCGGAGTTGGCTAAAGCATTATTTTCTGCATCGGTATAATAGAGCTTCATATTATAACTGTAACCGCTGCCGCCTGTTGCAGGCATATCAAAATAACTATTGTGCCGGGGCGCAGTGTAACCCGGTGGTTGTATGCCGGAATAATACCGCAGGTCCACATTGGACGGAACTGTGCCGCCGCTTCCCCAAACAATATCAGCAACCCTTCTGCCCGCAAAACTATAGGTGGTGGTGCTGTTCAAAGCAGGTGAAGAAGATGGAATGGCCAACGGAGGCAGCACCCCTGCATTTGCATTAAATTCATCAGCCCCTATATCAGCAGGTGTGCCGGCAGTAGTGCTGCGTACCAATGCAGCGCCGTTATCATCTGCAATATTTGCTGATGCGGAACCGGTGATTGCTTTTCCATTTACATACCAGTTTTCTGCATTGGCATTGTTGATGGTTAAATCGCCATTGGTGGCATTATTAAAAAGGCTGGCGGATAATAAACCCGCTGCACCCATTGCATAGCTGCTGCTGTCGCCTTGCGATGATGTTTTCCATTGTGCAAATGTTTGATTAGTACCAACACCCCATTGCCCCAGTTTGCTAACATCATTTGCCACAAACAAATTATAATCGGATGCAGTGGATGGCCAGCCGGTTGCCGGTGTGGCGGCTTCGTTAGAAACTGACCAGTGTGTGCCGGTGCCACCTGTGCGGTCATTAAAGAAAAGGTTATTGCGCAGGTACATGGCCGACGTACCGGCAGCATGCCGCCTGAAAGTGTAAGAACTTTGCAAACTATCAGGCCGCATTTGCCCGCCAACAAAAACCGTGTTGTAATAATAATTGCTTGTTCCGCCTTTGGATGAATCTAAAATACCCGTAATGGTTGGCGATTTTAAATTAACAACAGCCGGATTACCATTGGTAAGTGAAATCATATTATTACTTACTGTTGCCGGCACCTGCAGGTTAATGCCCGTTATTGATGAATTTCTGTCTGTAGAGCTATCTAATAAATTTGAAATAGTATTGCGGTAAACAAGTGCATTAGAACCGCTGATTATATCAATACCAACAAGTTGTCTTGTTTTTAAAACTGAATTAGGGTTGGTAGTACCTAAAACACTGACATTTCTGATTGAATTCTGGCCTACCGTTACATTACCTGTTCCTGACACTTTAATACCCCTCATAATTTCCACAGAGCTGGTGCTGGTAAATGTTACATTATTAACTGTATTATTGGTAATGTTTACAGTGGATGCAGGGCCCATGGCCGCATTTATTAATGCTGCGGGGTTATTGGGAGTAAAAGTTACGAATTGCTGAGTACGGATATTAATGCTATTCGCCATCGTATTGCTGCCAATAATATTCCCCGCTATGGTAAGGTTGATGGCAGAGTCGGCAATAGCATCATTTACTGATTTTTGATGCGAAATAAAATGGTAATCTTCTTCACTTACGCCTGGGCCTGCGGAAGGATAAGTAGGCAAAATTTCAACACCGGCAATACTATTATTTACAATGCTTCCGCCGCCGGTATGGTTTATCAGCACTATATCTGTTTCATGGCTGGACGGTTGAATGTAGGTTACGGCAACAGAAGAGGGCACTGTAGCAGAACCAATGGTATTGCCATTGATAATATTGGTGCCCCTTGTTGAATTTACGGCAATAAAATACAACTGGTAAGTTGAAGGACTACTACCGGTCAGTGATAAATTCTGAATCGTATTATTGGTTACTGTAAAAGAGGTGTAACCATTATCGGCTACACGGAACCCTCTTATGATATGAAAAGTAACTCCTGTTGTAATAGCACTCGTACTGGTAATTAGGGCTGTAAATGGCCCACCGCTACAGTTTGGACCAGACCCGCCTATAAAATTATTGCTGATAATAAAGGATGCCGGGTTGGACTGTGTGCTAAACTGAGCAATATCAATACAATGAAAATCAATAAGATTATTTTCAGGAGCAGTTGAGTAAAAGCTATTTCCATTTATTAGCCAGTTATCATTAGCCGCCTTCAAATACACTCCCCATATGCCAGATGAGGAAGACGACCGTCTGATATTAAATATATTGTTGCCGTTTATTATATTTCCACTGTTATATAACGATATGGATGCCGGGTTCCCGGAAGAGAAAATACCTTTTTCCATTCCGATACCCGCTACATCGCTTCTATCTCTTATGTCGCAATAGCTTATTGTATTATCGTCGTTGCCTGTAGTACCATTTGTACCTGCAAAAACAATGGCATAAGAGGTATAGCTGCCTGTTATACTGGAACTTGCTTCTAACTGGAGGTATGTGAGTGTATTATTACATGCATCATTTTGGAGTGTAAAAAGAGTATCGTCAAATTGCTTGACGGTATTTCTTAAAATCCAGTTCTTTGCTGTACCTGTACCGCCTGCCCTTCCGTCAAATGTAATCCGGTCGGCGCCGTTCAAAATAATTTGTGCATTTGTTCCGCTGGTAATGCTGTTTACCCCGGCATCCGGGCGGATGGTTACATTCCAGTTGCCACCGCTGGTTGCAAATTGATTAAAAGTTACAGGGAAAATTTCACCGGTTGTACCGTCGTAATCTGCATCTAATAAAAAAATAACATTACCGGTAAGGGCATTATAGTTTAATGCAGTTGAAACATCTGTCAGTTTTTTATATACCGGTTGCGCTGTGCCTACATGATAAGTGCCGCCTGCCAGCACACAGGGGCCTGTACTTGTTACCAGTAATGTATTGGATATTGCAGAAAGGCTGCTGTAGCTGCAGGTATCAACAAAACGGTAATAAGTAGTAACAAGTTGTGAAATTGTAGCAGAAGCCGGGTTTGTCTGGCCAAAAATATTACTCCATGGCCCGCCTGCTGATGAAGATGATTGCCAGGCATAATGCATGCCGGAACCTGATGCTGCGCCTGCATTGGAAATGGTAAAAGAAGTACATCCAACCGTAGCCGGCCCGCTGATGGTTCCGGCAGATGGAATATCTGCAGTAACCTGTATGGTATTTGATATAGCAGAAATTCCGCTGTAAGTGCAGGTGTCAACAAAGCGGTAAAAACTTGTGGGTGCAACTGGTAAAACCGTTGCTGATGCTGCAATGTTTTGTCCATTGATATTTGTCCATGGCCCGCCGGCGGATGTGGAAGATTGCCAGGCATAATGCATTCCCGTACCAGTTGCGGCTCCGGTATTATTAACTACAAATGATGCACAGCCCGATGTGGCAGGGCCACTGATGGTTCCGGCTGATGGAATATCTGCAGTAACCTGTATGGTATTTGATATAGCTGAAAACCCGCTGATAGTGCAGGTATCAACAAAGCGGTAATAGCTTATAGGTGCAAGAGGGAAAACAGTAGCTGATGTTGGAATGTTTTGGCCATTGATATTTGTCCAGGGCCCGCCTGCGGCTGTTGAAGACTGCCAGGCAAAATTCATTCCTATACCTGTTGTTGCGCCAGTATTTGAAATTACAAATGATGAACAGCCGGATGTGGCAGGCCCGCTGATGGTTCCGGCTGAAGGTGTTCCTGAACAGGGTAGCGGCGGAGAAAAAGTATAGGTTCTTCCATTGGCCGGAAAAGCAGATAAACTATTTTGCGCTGTTATGTTTGATGCAGTATTTGCAGCAACATTTGAGATGCAGTAAAACTTTCCGGAAATATTGGTGATGCCTATGGATGCAGATAAACTGCTGGCAGCGGCACTTGAACTGCCATAAACGATATTGATTGTATTGGCGGTTTCAGTAAGGATAACCTGCATGTTGATAGTGGGGTTGCTGCTGCTGCCGCCACCGCCGCAATGGAGATTTTTCCATTGCAGGGTAAAGGTCCTGTTAGGGGCTGTGCCGGTGGTAAGGTATTGAATATCCCCGCCGGTAATATTATCATCATCCCAAAGTGCAGCTACTAAAGGCGCATCTGCTGCTGCTCCGATATTATTAGAAAAGCCAGAGGCAGTAACGGTTCCAAACCCCATCCAGCCATTGGTAGTAGCCCCCACGGTAGTATAAGCAGTGCCGCAAAAATTAAATGTAAACCCAATAGGGATGGATGGGATGTAGCCATCATCCGGGGGGGTGCCACCCGATATAGTGCCAACTGTACCGCTGATTTCAGTATAGGTGCCGGCAGAGGTGGAATAGTTATACTGGTCGGCATTTTGCGCCAGTATTGTTAATGGTAACAGGAACAGAAGTAATAAAATATTTTTCATGCTTTAAAATTTATTAACAAAATCAACGGGTAAATAATGATTATAAAAATGCAGTTTATATAAGCAAAAAGCAATAATCCATTTGGATATAATTTAAAAGCCTCGCTGTTTTCAAAGGGCTTTTTTGTAAATGAAAATTAAATGTTTGTGCCTGGTTTTATTGCTTTGTGTATAGATAATCGGGCGGCTGTATACCTGCAGCAGCAGTATAGTGTATTAAAATTTGTGTGCCACTGCCCTGCAGCGTAATGGTGGCTGTTGTATTTGCTGTACTCATATTACCGGCACCATATTTAAATATGGCATTGCTGTTAAAAACTGATGCATTGGTAGTGGCAGCAATATTGCTGAATATGGTTTCGCCAACAGCAAAATTAAAAGTTTGGGCACCAAGGAATTGAATAACGCCTGTTGCAGCAGTTTGATCAATTTTAATAACTATATCGTTATTGGCTGCGCCACCCCAGTTTGTATTTTTCCAGTTGGCATTAACAGCAGCAAGGGGATTTGCCGGGTTGCTGGTACTGCTTTTTTTGCAGGCAGTTGCGGAAAGTAATGCAATTGAAACCGCAATACAATAAATACACTTTTTCATAATTATAAATTTTGGTTTAATTTTTAATAAATCGTTTATCCAGGATTAATGGTTTTAAAAAAATAGATTGTGGGTTAAAGTGATAGTGTAAAAATGCAATCAAAAAAAAATGAAAACAATAATCCAAATGGATAGTGCAGGTAACTTCATTTAACCTGAATATTTGCAGCCTATTTTTTTAATGATTAATTTGAAGTAATTTTTATGCCCATGCGTAATATTCTTTTCTTATTACTTTTCTTATTCGGCACTGTATTTGTAAAAGCGCAAGCTAAAATGCTAAAATATTCTTACCGGCATTTTGGCACCGAAAACGGGCTTACACAAAACTCTGTACAGCATGCAGTATTTGATAAAGATGGTTACCTGTGGGTCAGTATCCGCACTGATAATGTATTTGTATATAATGGATACAGGTTTACACCCTGCTGGTTTTATGAGAATGGAAAAAGGCATGCATTTAAATCGGCATGCCTGTTTTGCAACAGCGCCGGGGATATTTTTATTGCCCATGAAAACGGCATACACGTACGCAAACAAAACACCGGCGCTTTTGTACGCATAAGCAAATCAGTTATAAGCAGGGAGACCGAAGAAATTACATTTATGGGAGAAGGCAACAATGCAGAAATTTATTTTTACAGTTACCGTGAGGGCATAGTTTATGTTTTACAAAAATCAGCCGGCGGCGAATACCGTATTGAAACATCTGCTGTTAAAGGCAATGCAGTCATAGTTTTTGAAAACAACATAGATGGCGTTGCAAAAAAATCTTTTTTCTGGTTTTATAAACTAAATGAAACAGGTGATTATTTATTTGATATTGCCCAAAAGAGGGTTATAAAAAAAATTCCTTCGCCTGAAAACTTTGTTCTGATTGCCAGGTTTGCAGTTGACAGCAGCTTATATGGGTTAGACAATAATTTTATCTTATACAAAGCCAATACCGATGGGTGGCAGACTGTTGCAGCGCTTAATAAATTTTTTGCTCATAATGAACAATGGCAATCCAATACTTTTACTAACAAAAGCACAGGCGAGGTTTTTGTCGGCTCTAATCAATACCTGTATAAATTCAACCATAACTTTAGCTCACCTCCATCTGCAATTACCAATTTGGCAGGCAAACCTGTTCTTTCCAAAGGGAGTGTAACCAAAATTTTGCAACAGGATGCAGATCATTTATGGATATTTACTACATCAGAAGGTATTTATCAATTAGACATAAAGCCTAAAAAATTTGAACACTTTAAAACGGATGAAGGAAGCCTGAACTTTGTACGTTCAATATATAAAGATGAAAGCACCGGTTATATTTTTTCGGGTTTGTTTTATGGCGGCATTGTGGTATATAATTCAGAAGGAAAAATAATTAAAAATATTCCGCTGCCGAAAATTAATAAAGATAACATGGGCAGCTTTTGTGTAAATGGCATTTCAAAGCTGGCCGCTGATATGTATTTAGTGTGGTACAATGCAGGAAAGGCCTACCTGTTAAACAGTATTGACTGGACTTTAAAAAGCATTATCAATGCAGGGCATTTATGGAAAGAGAATTACTCAGGAATACGTACAGATTATGCAGGGTTTTTATCCATGGGAAAAAATAAGTTTGTATCAGGTTACAATAACCGTATTTATTTTTTTGAGGCCTCCACACAAGGAATACAAATACAAGACAGCATTGCCTGCCCTTTAATAAGACCTGAAGCTTTTTATTATTCAGCTCCTTTCTTTTATTATGGCGGCATTGGTTCGTTTTACCGCTATCATACTTTAACAAAAAAAATTGATTCAATTCCAATTCCCTTAACAACCAAAGTAAAATGGATAAGCCGGGATAAATACAACAGGCTGTGGGTATCAACAGAAACAGGAATAGCAATAATAGAAAATGATAAAGTTGTAAAAACACTTACAACAGATAATGGATTGCCCAACTATTATATATATGTTGCCGAACCTGATAATAAAGGGAAAATGTGGTGCAGCAGCAATAAAGGGATTTTTAGTATTGATATAAATAATTATGCTGTCAACAGCTACAACACGGTAGATGGTTTACAATCAGAAGAATTTAACACTGGTGCTTTTTTCAGTGATAGTACCGGAAACTTTTATTTTGGGGGAGTTAACGGACTTAATTTTTTCAATCCTGCGTTAATGAAAGAAAGTGGTGAAGCCGCTGCGGTACATATTAATTTTATTGGTTCCGGCGATTCGGTGTTTTATCAGTATCCCAATAATTTATTGCCCTCCTCCGTTAATCTTAGTTATAAAAAGCCTTCATTGCTGCTCCGCTTCAGTGCATTAAATTACAACACACAGGGCTTTAATCAGTATGAATATAAATTGCACAGTTCTGATAGTTCCTGGACTGATAACGGAAATAATAATGAACTGCAATTGTTATTGTCACCGGGGGAATACACTATTTATATACGTTTAAAAAATATTCCTCTTTCCGCAGCAGAATTAAAAGTATATGTTCATCCTCCTTTTTATCAAACAATCTGGTTTGCTTTATTTGTTATTGCAGGAATTGCGGCAATAGTGGCCCTGCTTGTAAACAGGCATAACAAAAATAAATACCGAAAAAAAATTGCAGCGCTGGAGATGCAGCAAAAAATCCAGATAGAAAAAGAACGCATTGCCCGTGACCTGCATGACGATATTGGTACTAAAATGAACATGCTTGCATACAATGCATCGTTGCTTGGCGAAATAAAATCTGCAGAAGAATTAAAACAGGTAAGGGAAAGGATGAAAGATACATCGGATCATATGCTGCAATCATTGAGGGAAACCGTATGGACATTAAAGCAGGAAATTATTACGGTAGAAGATGTATGGACAAGGTTTAAAAATTTTATTGCAAAATTGCAGCAAACCTATTCATTGATACAATTCGGTATAGAAGAAGATAACCCAAGCAGTAAAAAAATAAATTATAATGAAGCGCTGAACCTTATACGCATTTTACAGGAAGCAGTAAGCAATGCCATAAAGCACAGTGCTTGCAGCACCATTACCTGTAGTAGGCAAAACAACGGGCAGCAGGTAATATTTACTATAACTGATAATGGAAAGGGGTTTGATTATACTGATGGCACTTTACAGAAAGGAAATGGCCTTGCAAATATGAAACAACGATCGCAGGAAGCCGGGTTTATGTTTTCAATAGATACTGCAGCAAAAAAAGGCACTGCTGTAATAATAAAGTGCTGATGTATTATCCAACTGGATTATTGTTAAAACAAATAAATAAGGTTCTCTTTACTTAATATGCCGGTAAAAATTGCCATAGTAGATGATAAGGCCAGTAACAGGAATATCCTGAAAGATAAGTTACAGAAA
>JAYSTT010000238.1:0-3718 GCA_043719495.1 Ferruginibacter sp.
GCATCTACAACAAAATTTCTTACCCCTTTGTTATACAAATCTTTTACAAAAGCATTTCCCTGCCGGCGGGGACCAGGAATTGCAAAAAATAATGTGGTGGAAAGGAATAATAATTTACGACTGTCTATTAATAAATGATCTATAACAGCAGACGGATTTTTATTTAAGAAAGCCTTGCCGTCAATTATTTTTTGTATTTCATTAATGCTGTACATCTAAAAATTTTAGAGTAACTATTTAGTCCGCTATGTCTTTTGGTACGCCTTTTCGTTTGTGATAAATAGAATAAAAGATAGAACCTGTAATACAAACAACAATTACCAATAAAGAAACCCAAACCGGTATGTGCACCCAATATACAATTAACATTTTTATCCCAATAAATAATAAAACTATAGCAATACCCTGCTGCAAGTAATCGAATTTGCTGGCAGCACCCCGCAATAAAAAAAACAAACTTCGTAACCCAAGAACAGCAAAAATATTGGAAGAATAAATTAATAATTTTTTATTGGGGTCTGGTATTATTGAAAACACTGCCGGTATAGAATCTACAGCAAACACAATATCAATAAGCCCCAGCATGATTACCACCATTGACAATTTGGTAAAGTATGCTTTATTGTGTTTGGTAATAATAAAACGTCCGTGGGGTTCTTCATCGGTAGTACGCATAAACCTCCGCATAAATTTAAATGCCCAGTTTTCTTCAGGATTAAATTCCTCCTCCTCATTGCTTGCAAACATTTTTATACCGGTATAAACTAAAAATATTCCAAAAATGTACATTATCCAGTCGAACCTGGCCACCAGTTGACTTCCCAATGCAATAAAAATGATCCTGAAAATTATTGCCATTAAAATCCCCAGCAGTAAAACCCTCGAGTAGTTATTTTCTTTTACTTTAAAAAAAGAAAAGATGATGATAAAAACAAAAATATTATCAATAGAAAGTGACCACTCTAATAAATAAGCCGAGATATAAGAAATGGCATCTGCTTTACCATTACCACCTTCGTTTTCGAACCAGATAAAACCACAAAAAGCAACAGAAAGCAATACCCAAAAAATTGTTTGCAGCAATGCAGTTTTTAAACTGATAGTTTGATTTTTTTTGCTGAGTAAGCCCAAATCTAAAACTAAAGCAACAATTATAACTGCACTAAACACCAGGTATATCAATTGGGTTTTGTCCATAGCACTTACTTTGTATATTTTCTTTTACGAAGCCATTGGTAGACCGCTGCAAATAAAAATACCAATAAAATAGGTAGCGCTATATTTATTATTTGCCATGTGGTTTTTTGAGCTTCTATTTTTTTAGTATCCAGTAACCGCAGGGTATAGTCTTTTGATTTAGCCTCTGCAAGGCCGGATGGATTGATCAGGTAATCCAAACAATTTTGCAAAAAGTCCTTATTAGCAAACTGGTATTCATACTTTGTGCCTGTAGTATAGCGGTTTACCCCCATGGGCAAAGGGCCGTTTTTATCGGCTGCATTTAAAATCATATCCCCATCTGCAACAATAATTATTTTATTATCAGTTAAATTTTTAGGCTGAAAAATTACTCCATATTGCTTTAACGAATCATTCATAGCCTGCGATAAACGGTTATTGAACAAGGATTGAAATTTACCTTCCAGCAAAACAGCAACAGGAATATTTGCTTTTTTAAATTTATCATCCTCCGGTGCATTTACATTTTCTTTACCACTAATAACTGCAGGTGTGGCAATTACCCTGGAGTTAGGTGATGAACTTAACAGGATTGTTTTATTAATCCCCTCTGCTTCTACAGTATCGATAGAATTTACAAACTGCCCCGAAACCAATCCTATATTTTTATTAATTACATGATTGGACTTTGATTCAAACAAAGGAAAATAATTCCAGCGCAGGTATTCCATCTGTTCGCTGTTATTGGTAACAAATGGCAAATAATCGCATTGCAGATCCATCAGTAAATCACTGTTTATTCTGGCTCCATATTTAAATAACAAGTCGTCTAATTCTAAATTCCTGTCGTATGCCACTACCTGGTTATTCATGCTTTTCAAGCTATCCAATTCGGCATAAAGCTTATCAGCAAAAAGCAACAGTTTTCCACCCCTCATTACAAACTGATCGATTTTTAATTTTTCTTCAGCAGTAAATTTTAATGTTGGCTTTACAATAATTAAAAGTTTAAATGTATCCGGTATACCTGCTTGTGTGTTAAGGTTAAGTGTTTTCAGGTTATAGTCTTTTAACAAAATGTTGTTTGCCAAATCATAACTTCTGCCATCGCCAGGCTCGCCATTGCCGGTAGAGTAAGCCACCATGGGCTTTTCTGTTTGTGCTAGTTTATTAATAGCATCGGCAAACTTAAATTCCATCATTGCCTCTGCACTGTTTATTTCACTATAAGTAATTGCTTTAGATGAGCCGTTGTACAAAGCAACCGGCATTATATTTTCTTTATAATGCACCAATGCAACCGGGTATAATAACTGCTGTTGCTCACCAGCCTTTAACTGCGATTTTAAATTGATAGGGTATAAACCCATTGCAGTTAATGTATCGCCCCATTTAACCGTTGTGCCTTCCATATCATCATCGGGACTAATAAAATTGTATTGCAGCTTGTTGCCAGCAGCTTCTTTAAACTCACTCAGTATTTCGTTTGTGCTGTTAGATAGTTTTTTAAAGCCGCTCGGGAATTCTCCTTTTAAAAAAACATCCACCTGTACCACATCATCTAATTTTTTTAATATTTTTTTTGTGGGCTTAGATAAAGTAAAACGTTTTTCGTTGGTAAAATCTATCCTTGTATGATACTGTGAAGCCAGCCAGTTAATTATAATCAGCATAAAAATTGTTATCAACAACCAAAGCTTACTCTTCCATATTTTATTTAAAAGGCTCATTTATTTTTTATACAGATTTTTAACTGTAACAAATAGAAACAAAAAAATAATGCTTACAAAGTAAACCGCATCTCTGCTGTCAAGCACCCCACGGCTAATGCTGCGGTAATGAAAATCAATTCCCAGCATTTCAACATAAAAGTCTAACCCATTTGTAAAAAAAGATAATTTACTTAGCGCATTAAAACCAAAAAATAAAAGGAGACAACCAAAAACGCTTATTAAAAAGGCCACTACTGCATTATTGGTAAACCCACTGCAGCATAAACTTATTGCTGCAAAAACAGCTGCTAAAAAAAACAAACCAATATAACTTCCGGTTATTCCGCCACTATCTATACTACCTTGTACACTTAATTGTTTAATGGTAAAAATATAAACAAAGGTGGGTACGATTACAAAAAGTAAAATTATCAAAATAGAAAAGTACTTTCCTAAAACAATCTGCCATTTAGTAAGAGGCTTAGTTTGCAAAATTTCAAATGTACCAGCTTTAAATTCATCCGAAAGGGTACGCATGGTTAAGGCTGGTACTAAAAAAAGCAAAATCCAGGGTGCTAACTCAAAAAATTTGTCTAAAGTGGCATAACCAAAATCGAAAAGATTACTGTCATTAAGTACAAATAAAAACAGGCCGTTTACCAACAGGAACAAAATAATTGCAATATAACCGGTAAGGTTGCTGAAAAATTGTTGCAGTTCTTTTTTACAAATACTCCACATGTAGTTTTAAAATTGCTGCAATTTACTACTTAACCAGTTAATTTACAGGCATAAAATATACTATATTAATTTTTATGTAAATGTTA
>JAYSTT010000239.1:0-3715 GCA_043719495.1 Ferruginibacter sp.
GTATTTGGAATCAATATCATACACAATACTTTTTTTGAGTGGGGCATGATTATACTTGCTTTTTTGGTGGGCTCTTATTCTTTATTTCATGGTTTTATCAGGCATCACCGTTCCTTTACTCCGATATATATTTTTTCGGCAGGTTTTATTTTTCTGGTATTAAAACAATTTTTTCATCAGTTTGAATATTTGTTTTTAGCCATTGCAGTACTATTAATTATCGCTGCACATTATTACAATTACCAGCTTTGCCATAAGAGTAAATGTTCTTCTTCTCCGCATCATAAACATTAATACTCCAAAACAGCTAAAAGCTGCTTAATCAATACACTGCATAATAGTTAAAGAATTTACTATCTTGCTTAGCTAAAATATACCAATGAAAAAATTAATTTTTTTACTTGCCTCATTTACTTTTACTGTTACAGTATTATTTGCTCAATCAAAAGATGAATTAGCAATAAGAAATTCTATGAACGAACAATTAATTGCCTGGAATAAAGGAGATATTGACCGCTTTATGCTTACGTACTGGCAAAGCGATTCTTTAAAATTTATTGGTAAAAGCGGGGTTACTTATGGCTGGCAAAACACACTTGAAAATTATAAAAAGAATTATTCTGATACTGCCGCCATGGGTAAATTAGATTTTAATATACTTGAAGTAAACAAATTATCTGAATTGTATTTTTTTGTAGTGGGCAAATGGCATTTAACCCGCAGTATTGGCGATATTGGTGGCCACTTTACCTTGTTATTTAAAAAGATAAAAAATAAATGGCTGATTGTGGTTGACCACAGCAGTTAATTGTTGAGGAATGGATTAATACATGCCTTAACCTTGCTGTACATTAAAATAAATTGACAAATTGCATTTAAGGATATGTCGCCAGTTTTTTAAAGAGATATTTACTGCAAAAAAAATAAGCGCCTGTTAATCCTGCAACGGAAGCAGCAATATCACTATAATCAAAAGTACGGCCAAACACCGGAATGAGCTGTAGCATTTCATTTATTATGAGCAATACAAAACAAACCATGCAAAACCACCTAAACTGTTTATCAGAGTGAAGATTTATATACTTGCCAAGTATCCAATAGCAACCAAATGGCAACAAAAAAGAACCCAGCAAATTTGGGGCAATACCCAACAAAAATTTAGTTGGTTGAGCAAAATTAAAATAAGGCCTTATGCCCCATTTTATTGCTTCTATAATTACTGCTCCAATTATTAATGTGCATTTACAAAAATTCCTGAGCGTCATGCTGGTTTGTTTTAGTAATTAAAAGTAATGCAATTTTGCAAGCTGTTTATACCAGTAAAAGGTGATTTTGGGTAAAAGACAGTTAAAATAAATAAGTTACAGCCGCCATTTACGTCGCAAATGAATAATCAGGATAATAAGGCTAATTGCAGATAAGGAATAAAAAAGATAATTTGTCCAGTTTGGTCTGTAATTAAAAAAAGCGTAATCTTTATAAAAGCCAAAAAAAACATTCACTATCATCCACAATAAAACAATGGCAATAGTATTAAGTATTCGCACTAAAAAATCTCTTGTTTCATCTTCTATGCTCATTAAAAACGGTTTATCCTTTTACCCCTTAAAGCGGGAATAAAGATGCTATTTTCTAAATTACGTAATTTATTTATACCTGTCAATTTTTAAATGCGGCATCTGTACACTTTAATAAAACTATTTTATAAGCAAATTATTAAAGTCGGTACTGTCTCCGTTAAAAACATTAAAATCAACAAAAGCATCAATGCCATTTACATGGCCTGTTTCGTTGTGCTGCCAAAAAAGCCATTTACGTTTTATACGTGGTTTATCTTGCACTAAATAATGGGCCACCCACAGCGGATAGCCATCGAATTTACCGGCTAAAAAATTCTCATAAAAATCTACATTGGTATAAATGATTGGTTTTACTTTATATTGTTTTTCTATCATTACCAGCCAGTCTTTGGCTCTTTGCTGTATATCTGCAACCGAAGCACCATTGGTTTGCTCAATATCCAAAACGGGGGGCAAATCATTTTTTTCGAGTGTAACAGTTTCTATAAAACTTTCTGCCTGTGCTTTACCGCTTTTGCTGGCAATAAAAAAATGATAAGCACCACGGAAAAGTTTTGCTTCTTTTATTTTAAACCAGTTTCTTCTGTAAGTATTATCCGTATTACTCAGCCCTTCGGTAGCTTTAATAAATGCAAAACCAATTTTAAAATTTTTATCCTGCATGGCTTTTACATCTGCCCAGTCAATTGCCGCCTGATGATGACTTACGTCAATACCATGAATAGTATAATTTACAGGGATGGGAATACCAAAAGCGGGATAACGAACAAACTTTGGCTTATTTCTATAGAGGGTAATTAAATATATTGCCGTTGCTGCAGTTGCCAGGTAAATAACTGACACAATAATAACTTTAAAAACAGTTTTCTTTTTTTTTGCCACGGCTTTATTGATTGCCGCAAAGTACAGTAATGTTTTGTAATAAATAAAATTGATTTATATCAGGCGGAGTAGATTAACAAAATTATCTTTTTCTGTTAAAATCAGTAACATTTGCGGGCTACATCACTTTATTAATTTCTTTACATATTTAAAATTACTATCGCTTTTTATTTGCAAATTATACTCGCCTGCAGGCAAATATTGCGATGGAATTTCGAGATACTCCGAGCCATTTATCAAGGTTACATTTTTTGTGTAAACCAATTGTCCAACTGCATTAAATAATTTAATGCTGGTGTTGGACGAAGTAAAATTTCTTAAATAAATATAAAATTTATCTTTGATGGGGTTAGGGAAAATTTGTACAGAGTTTTTAGTGCCGGTATTATCCGTAATTTTTATTGCAGTGTTATTTCTTGATAACAACCAATATTCCGGATCAATAAAAACACTATCGGCAATAAAACCTAGTTTATTAATAAATATTTCACCATTGGTTTTATTATCCAGTACAATTGTTTTTTGCTGTGTGGCGTTTTTAAATTTTAAGGCTACAGGCAAATCAAAAAAACTTACGGAAGGATGAGAGGTGGTTTGGCTCATTTTAATCCTTACGTAATTACTGCCCATCGGCGTCCACTCCACTTTGTAAGTTGGATAACCCTGGCCTGAATACCAATCGTTAAAAAATTTGCTTAGATCCTGTTTACTTTCCTGCTCCAGGTGTTTTTTTAAATCGGCCGTTCTGGCAAAACCATAAATAAGGTTAGGATCTTTTTGATAATTTCTAATTGCTCTGAAAAAAACGGAGTCTCCTAATTTCCACCGGAGCATGTTTAATAGATATGATCCTTTACCATACGATAACCTGCCGTCAAATATCCTGCCCACATTTGTGGTATCATCCACTTTTACCGAACCGCCTGGCTGGGCTGTAATATATTCTACATCGTCTTTTCTGTTAGGGGTGGTATATTGGGGATAATACTTTTCAAAATATAATGCGCTAAGTTGTGTTGCAAACCCTTCGTTCAACCAGATATCTTCCCAGCTGGCGCAGGTTATTTTATCGCCAAACCATTGGTGTGCTAATTCATGTACAGTAAGATAATTTACAATAGAAACTACAAAAGATGCCGTTTGATGTTCCATACCACCACCCCAGCCAAACTGTACATGTCCGTATTTTTCTTTAATAAAAGGGTATTCTCCAAAAAGGCTTTGATAATATTGCATTGCATCCAAAACAGCCT
>JAYSTT010000240.1:0-1512 GCA_043719495.1 Ferruginibacter sp.
TAACTATCCTATCCCTTTGAATGTTTGCAAGAAAATAAAACGAAGGTTTATATCCATTAATAATGTAAGGGCCTATTACATTTTTCCAATGATCAAAAACTGCTTCAAAATTTTCTTCATTGATTATTTTTTTATCGCCAAAATCTAAAATCAATTGAGGATTAAAAGCATTGTCAAGGTTCTTCTTGAATGCTGCATGGTCTCCTTTTTGAGTTACTTTATAAACGTGAAGTTTACTTGTTTCAGGTTCTTTTACTAAATGGTCAATTAGTTTTGGGTCAGGCTTGCTTGCAGGCCGCTCCCAATCGTAGGTTTCATTTGAGTAATAGGTTGACCACTTACCAGTTTCTGTGATAGATGCTTCGTTCTTGTCTGCAAGGCAAATAAAAAAAGGAATCGGTTTTTCTACTTCTACATATTTGAGTTTTCTTATGTAATAAAGTGATTGAGCAAGAATTGTTGCAAAGGCTTTTAGATTATGAAAATTTTTATCAGTTTTAAATTCAAAAAATACCTGTGCTGTGTATAGGTCGTGGTGGTGAGAAGTGTCGTATTTTATTTTGAAATAGCTGGCATAAGTTGCTTTTACTACTTCTTCCTGTGTCGCCTTATCTAATCTGTTTTTAAAATCGTCAAACGTCATTTTCTATTTTTACATGATGCCTTGGTGAGGTATTTCATAATATCCCACCTGATTTATAAATATACATAACTCTTGCTTTAAAAAATAATGCTTTAAATTATTTTCCACTACTTTTTTGTAGCTTAGCATAACAAATATTTTTTATGCCTACAAAAAATGAAATACTTGAAAAACTAACCGCAATAAAACCTTTGCTACAGGCTAAGTACAACCTTACCGAGCTTGCTTTATTTGGCAGCTATGCCCGTAATGAGCAAACGGAAGAAAGTGATATTGATATTATGGTTGACTACAACCCTAAAACCTACAAGGGTTTTTTGTATTCTGTTGATGAAATTGAAAAACTTTTTCCAGGCATGGTAATACAGGCGGCTATAAAAGGCGGTATTAAACCACAGTATTTTGATGCCATAAAACCGGATTTAATTTATGCCTAAGAGAGATGATATTTTATTGCTAAATGACATGATTGAACATGCCGAAAACATTTTTGAATTTGTAAAAGATACTTCTTATGAAGCTTTTATTAACGATAAAATGAAATTACTGGCTGTTGTTCAATGTTTTGAAATAATAGGTGAAGCGGCGGCAATGGTTTCGGATGAATATAAAAATAATAACCCATTGGTAGAGTGGCGGGAATTAAAAGATTTCAGGAACCGTTTAATACATCATTATTTTGGGATTGACTACGAGACAGTATGGGTAATCATATCAACGGACTTAAAATACAATTACGAACTTTTAAAACGTATTGAGTAAATTATTTTCTACGGGTGAGCCACTCTTTAAGGAGTGACTCACCCTGAAGTTTATTTACTCAAATGCATACTCCTCTCTTTATACAATTGCCTGAAATAAGGGTCTTT
>JAYSTT010000025.1:0-1854 GCA_043719495.1 Ferruginibacter sp.
TTTGAGGTGGTGAGTATGTTATTACTGGCTGCTCTTATTGGATGTATTGTAATTGCAGCCCCCTCTAACTCCCCCAAGAGGGGAGAAAACCCAGTTACAAAACCCAAACCTGAAACCAACTAATGCAACCCGGACTAAATCATATCTTATTTATCAGTGCCGCACTTTTTTTTATTGGTGTGTATGGCTTTCTTACCAGGAGAAATTTAATTACCATTTTAATGAGTGTGGAACTTATTCTAAATAGTGTTAACCTGAATTTTATTGCGTTCAACAAATATTTGTGGCCACATAAACTAGATGGTTTGTTCTTTACCGTTTTTGTAATTGCCATTGCTGCTGCTGAAGCTGCTGTTGCCATTGCCATCATTATTAATTTATACAGAAGTCATCAATCAATAGATGTAGAGAGCACGGAGGAGATGAAGAATTAAAAGCCCCCTCTATTTCCCCCAAAGGGGGAGGAAATGGAGGAGATTGTTGCGAAGATTATGAATAAGGAAAGATGAATAGAGATTAAATTTTGAAATGCTTAATTACTTAAGTCTAAAAATAAAAAAAAGCCCAGCCTCTCCCGAACCTTCGGGAGAATGAGGGTGAGGCCATTATGCCAAACTCATTTTACATAGCGCTGATTCCATTACTACCCATTGCAGGTTTTTTAATGCTGGGTTTATTTGGGCGACAATATTTTAAAAATACATCTGGTATTATTGCCACTACGTTGTTGCTGATATCTACAGCATTGGCTGTTTATGTTGCTTACGGTTATTTCTTTGAATATGGAAAAGTGGGTGGTGTTTATCAACAGCTCGTTCCATTTACAATTACATGGCTGGAATTTTCACCAGGGCTTTCAATAGATATGGGTATTATTCTCGATCCCATTTCTGTAATGATGTTGCTGGTGGTAACGTTTGTTTCGCTGATGGTGCATATTTACAGCCTTGCTTATATGAAAGGCGATGGACGTTTTCCTACTTATTATGCGTTCCTTGGTTTATTTACTTTCTCCATGTTGGGATTAGTAATTTCTTCCAACATTTTTCAAATGTATATTTTTTGGGAATTGGTGGGGGTGTCATCATTTTTATTAATCGGATATTATTACGATAAACCTTCTGCAGTTGCAGCTTGTAAAAAAGCATTCATTGTAACGCGTTTTGCAGATCTTGGTTTTCTAATCGGCATACTGATCTTATCTTTTTATGCCGATACATTAGATTTTAAAACGTTGATCGCCACGTTAACTTCTCCCGAATCAAATGAATTGAAGAATATATTGAGTGCTTCTTTTCTTGGCGTATCTGCTTTAACATGGGGATTAGTGTTGGTGTTTATAGGTGGTGCAGGAAAAAGTGCCATGTTTCCTTTGCATATCTGGTTGCCCGATGCGATGGAAGGCCCCACTCCTGTTTCGGCATTGATACATGCTGCCACCATGGTGGTTGCCGGTGTATTTTTAGTGGCAAGATTATTTCCTGTGTTTGCCATATCTGCACCTGAGGCATTGAATATTGTGGCTTATGTTGGTGCAACTTCTGCATTATTTGCAGCAATTATTGCCTGCACACAAACTGATATTAAAAGAGTACTGGCCTATTCTACCATGAGCCAGATCGGTTACATGATGTTTGCTTTAGGTGTTTCAAAATATGCTGGTGAGGATGGATTGGGTTATACCGCATCTATGTTCCATTTGTTTACACATGCCATGTTTAAAGCATTGTTGTTCCTGGGTGCCGGTGCCGTTATACATTATGTACACAGCAACGAAATGAAAGACATGGGCGGACTAAGAAAATATTTACCTATTACACATATCACTTTCCTTATCGCCTGCTTAGCTATTGC
>JAYSTT010000241.1:0-1511 GCA_043719495.1 Ferruginibacter sp.
ATGACTCCAGTTTGCATTTCTGCCATAATACCTTTGCGCCGGTGGGTTTACATTGTGTGCATCCCCTTCCAGCCATCGTTCTACATCATACTGATAAAATTGTTTGCTCCAAAGCAAACCTGCAAAAGCCTGGCGATGAATGGCAGTTAAGTCTTCAGAAATATTTTTGGGCAATAAATTTATATAGAAATTGTCTGCTTCGTTTTTTCTGTCTGCAAAAACCTTTGTAAAAATTTCATCAAAAGGATTCTGCAGTTCTTCTCTACTTAACCTGAGTGTAATACTTTGCGATTGCAGTGCAGGGAGCGATAAACGGTACAGTGGCGAAAATTTTGTACCGTTTTTCTTACTTTTTAATTGCTGAAGTAATGCAGCATTATTTTCAGGCAATGCATCGTGAAACGCATCTTTTACAAAAACAGATGTATTAGGCGAACCAAATATTTTTTCCGTGTTGGTCTCATTTTCGGTCATCAGGGTTTCGGCTGTTGCTGCATAATAAAAGTAATAATCGCCCAGTCTTTCATGGGTAGCTTTTACAACCGAAGTGTCTTGCATTTCCAAAACAGGTTTTTCGGCAGTATCACCAAACAACCATCTGTTGCGGAACCAAAGTGTTGGCAATAAAAACAGTTCAGCAGTTTCGGCTCCGCGGTTGGTAATGTTTATACTGATGCAAATATCTTCGCTGTTGTTTTTTGCATACTCAACCTCAACATCAAAATATTTACTTTCATTAAAAATGCCCGTATCCAGTAATTCAAATTCCCGCTCTGCTTTAGTACGGTTCATGTTTTCAGAAACCAGTTGCTCATAAGGAAAAGCAGCCTGCGGATACTTGTATAAATATTTCATGTAACTGTGCGTAGGTGTATTGTCCAGATAGTAATACAACTCTTTCACATCCTCACCATGGTTACCTTCTGAATTGGTTAAACCAAACAAACGTTCTTTTAAAATGCTATCTTTCCCATTCCATAAACTAATGGCAAAACACAAATTCTGGTGCATATCACTCAAGCCGGCAATGCCATCTTCGCCCCAGCGGTAAACCCTGCTCCTGGCCTGTGTATGCGTAAAATAATTCCATGCATCACCACCAGCACTGTAATCTTCCCGTACCGTTCCCCATTGCCTTTCGCTTAAATAAGGGCCCCATGCCTCCAGCGGTACTTTTTTTTGTGCATTAATATTTAACCGTTGCTGCTCTGCAGAAATGTTTATTTTTTTTGCCACTAATTTTTTTGTTTAAAGATCAATGTAAAATTTAACCGCCGGTTAAAAAATATTCGGCTACTGTTATAATGCCATTTATAGATATACCGGCACCGGTTATTTAATTACTATCGTCACTTGCCGGCAATAAGGCTAATTTAAAGAATCAAAAAGATATACCAGCCATTTTATTTAAATGGTTGTGTACAAATTAAAAATGATTGTAGCTTCACTAAAAATAAATTTAGATGAGAAAACTGCTTTTACTGCCTGTTATATTTTTAATTTTTAAAACT
>JAYSTT010000242.1:0-1511 GCA_043719495.1 Ferruginibacter sp.
CATAAAGATAGGGGGTTTTGTATATAAATAGCTATAATATTGCAATTTTTTAATAAAAAGCAAAAAATGCTTTTTATTAAGATTTTTGGTCATTGTTTCAGGATAAGACTTTTTTGGATTTATTTCAATGGTACCAGGTGCTAGTAACAGAATGGTATAAAAAAAACCGCTCCTTTAATTGGAGCGGTTTAAGATTATCTTTTCAGAAATTATTTGTATAGAAAATTAATAATTATTCAGCTACCACTTCAAATTCAACTTCAGTTTCGTTACTGTTGCCAAAGTCAATTTTTGCTTTATAAGTACCTAGTTCTTTTACATCGTCAATAATAGTAATGCGACGACGGTCAATTTCGTAGCCCTTTTGTTCTTTAATGGCTTTAGCTACCTGAACAGAAGTTACACTACCGAAAATTTTACCACTGGTACCGGTTTTAGCTCCCAGTTTTAAAGCACCATTTTGTAAAACAGCAATTACACTATTCAATTCGGCTAATAATTTAGCTTCTTTTTTAGCCTGCTGTTTCTTTTTTTCTTCCATCATTTTAATGTTGGAAGGGCTGGCTTCTACAGCCATTTTTTGAGGAATAAGATAGTTGCGGCCGTAACCGTTTTTAACTGTAATTAGTTCGTTAATGCCACCTAAATTATTTACATCCTGTATTAATATTACCTGCATTTTATTTGCATTTTTACCCAGCCTCATTTAAGGGCTTTCTCCCGATAAAATCGGGATTAGGGTGGTGAAAAGATAAAGCCCCATCCCCAACCCCTTCCCTACGGGAAGGGAACTCGAAGGGAGCTCGTTAGAATTTGTAAGAACTTTTTTTTAATCCCAACCCATCTTTGCTTTAATTTTCGCAATTTCCTTCCCATTTGGGAAAGATAGATGGGGCCTGGGTTTTATTTTAATAAATCGGTGACGTAAGGCAATATTGCCATTTGACGGGCTTTTTTTACTGCATCACCCACTTTACGCTGAAATTTTAATGAGTTTCCTGTAAGGCGTCGTGGTAACAACCTGCCTTGCTCATTAATAAACTTTTTTAAAAACTCAGCATCTTTATAATCAATATAATGGATACCCATCTTTTTAAAGCGGCAATATTTTTTTGGACGCTTCTCCTGCTTAATGGCAGTAAGATATTTTATTTCATTTTTTGCCATGGTTTAAGCTAAGGTTTTTTCGTTAGTAAAACGTCCGCCACCTTTCTTTTTGGCATTGTACTCAACGGCGTACTTGTCGAGTGCAGTGTACATGTGACGCATCTGAGATTCGTCACGTAAAAGTTGAATTTTCAACTTTTCATTGAAGCTGGATGGCGCTTTATACTCCATTACCCAATAAAGACCGGTGGTCTTTTTAGCAATGGGATAGGCCAGCGATTTTAGTCCCCATGGGTTAGTGTGCACAATCTCACCACCGTTTTCTACAACGAGGTCAGCATATTTTTTCTGAGCGGCTTTAAATTCGTCATCAGAAAGCACAGGGGTAAAAATCACCATCAATT
>JAYSTT010000243.1:0-1508 GCA_043719495.1 Ferruginibacter sp.
GTACCCACAGGTTCCAGTCTTTAATAAAAGCTGCTTTTTTGCCATCGGGCGAAAGGCTTTCGTTGCTTCCGCCTCCTCTCCTTCTGCCAGCTGCGGCAGCAGCTCCATTGCCACCATCGGGTAAGATGGATTTTTTATCTGCCCCGGTTTTGCGGCTGCCATCGGCTGGATCAATCAACACATATTCAACCCCGCCAGGTACCGAAACTGAATACCATAATTTACCATCGGGCAGCCAGTTAGGGTTTACGTTACTACGAAAAACGAGTTTGTTAGTATTAAAGCCAAGGGATTTGGTGGCGCCTTCATAATCGGCGGTTGTTAAAACCTTTTTATCTGATTGGGCGGTTGCAGTAAGGCCTGCAATGGTTGTGATTGCCAGTGCAATAAAATATTTTTTCATATTGATGTTTGTTTCAGGCGTTAATTTATGAAAAGTTGGGGAATTGGAAGGCGTTAAATGTTGAATGGTAAAAAAAATAGTTTTTTGAGAAAGAGAGAAATAATTGAATAGGTTTTAAATATAAAACCAGCTTTTGTACTACTGTGGCTTCGGCATTGGTAATTCTACCTTTAAGCGCAGTTAGCTCAAGTTAATTTAAAATACTTTTTCAATCAAGACAAAAAAGAAAATGAGAACTAAATGAATCATGTAATTTAGAAGTTCACTTACAGCCTCTCTCTTTTTATGAAATCAATGGAGCAAATAAAAAACACCGGCTTCCCAAATACCCACGCACTGGTAATGTGCGGCGGGCTAAGCAAACGCATGGGCAACGATAAAAGTATGCTGCAGTATTATGACAAACCGCAGCGTTATCATGTGTATGATATGCTGCTGCCACTTTGCGATAAGGTTTTTATTTCCTGTAATAAACAACAGGCAAAAAGTATTGAGGCTGAATATAATTTTATACAAGATGATGAAGCATTTGCAGATATCGGCCCCATGGCGGCTTTGCTTACTGCATTTACACAATATCCAGATAAAAATATATTGTTTATTGGTTGTGATTATCCGTTTTTATGCATTGTTGAATTGCAAACATTTTTAAATCAGTGTAAAGATTTACCTGCTGCATTTTATAATAAAGCAGCCGAAGTTTACGAACCGATGCTTGCATGGTATCCATCTATCTGTTTTGATAAATTGAAAACTATGTTTGATGGAAAGCAGTTTTCATTGCAGCATTTTCTTAAACACAATAATGCAATAAAATATTTACCGTTTGATATTAGCAGCATTAAAAGTATTGACAGCAGCGAGGCATTTGCTAAGGCATACAATTTAATAAACAAGGGATAATTTGAACCACATAGAACATAGTACACAATAGAAAAAACATAGGTAAAACTATGTGTAACCTATGTTTCTATTGAAACTACGTGGTTCAAATGGGTGCATTTAATATTGTCGCATCATTTTGACCTCACCCCCAACCCCTCTCCAAAGGAGAGGGGGGCTTTGGACTCTGACATTCTAAGATATTTTGGTTTAAATTTAGATT
>JAYSTT010000244.1:0-3702 GCA_043719495.1 Ferruginibacter sp.
GAGGGTAACCTCGGCTTAATCAAAGCGGCACAACGCTTTGACGAAACAAAAGGTTTCAAATTTATTTCTTACGCTGTGTGGTGGATTCGCCAATCTATATTACAGGCGTTGGCAGAGCAGGGCAGATTAGTCCGCTTGCCTCAAAACAAAATTGGCACTTACAACAAAGCTAACAAAGCTTACATGGCTTTTGAACAGGAACATGAAAGAGAGCCATCAACAGAAGAGTTAGCAGAATTACTGGAGATGAGTGAAACAGAAATCAACAATATTTTTCAAAGCAACACCCGTCATACTTCCCTTGATGCACCTGTGCATGAAGCAGAAGATGTAGCCATGGGTGATTTATTGAAAGGTGGTGCAGAAACTGACGAAGATGTAATGCATGATTCATTGAAAAATGAAATTCGCAGGGTTTTAAAATCATTAAGTCCACGGGAAGCAGAAATCGTTAACGCTTACTTTGGTTTGGATGGAGAAAATGGAGTTACCATTGAGCAGATTGGTCAAAAGTATGACTTAACCAAAGAGCGTATCCGCCAGATTAAAGAAAGAGCTATCAAGCGTTTGCAAAAAGCCCGTTACAGCGGTGCTTTAAAAGCTTATTTGGGTTAATAATATTTTGATGGGTTATTAAAAATATCCTTCTGCCAAAAGCAGGAGGATTTTATTTTAGGTATGTTCTATATCCATTTATTTTTTTGAATAGTAAAAAGAAAACTTTGGAGAGTAAAAGATGGGTTTCTGTTTTTATAATTTCATTACATCATAAAACTTTATTGCAAATTGTTTTGTTTATATAAGATTAACACAAAAGTTAATTAAATCAACTTTGGTATTTGTAATTTTGTAATAGTATGAAAAATATTTTTTTGCTTATCAGTACAATATTCTTTTTCCCCTCCTGCGAAAAAAATATTGATTTTAATTTAAAAAATGCAGACGATGTTGTAGTGGTAGATGCCCAGATTGAAAATGGACAGGTGCCAACAGTTATTCTTACAAAAAGCTTTGATTATTTTAGCACTATTAGTCCGCAAATATTGGCAAGTTCATTTGTACGAAATGCAGAAGTTACCATTTCCAACGGAACAGTTACACATAAATTGAAAGAATATCCTGTTTTGTTTTTTGGATACGTTGGTTATTATTACAGTATAGATTCTTCCAATTTGGCCACTGCATTTATCGGCCAATTTAATAAGCAATATACTTTAACCATTAAAGCTGAAGGCAAAGAATATACGGCCAAAACCAATATTCCATTGTTAACAAAATATCCTGACTCTTTATGGTTTAAGAGGGCTCCATTAAATGCAGATTCTAATAAAAGGGTTTTAATGACTAAAACTACTGACCCAAAGGGATTGGGAAATTATATCCGCTATTTTACAAAAAAGAACCGTGGTAATTTTTTACCAGGAGAGAATTCTGTTTTTGATGATGCAGTTATTGATGGTACAACTTATGAAATACAGGTAGATCCGGGTATTGACAGAAACAACCGTATATCTGCCGATAGTAATTTTTTTAGAAGAGGAGATACGGTAACTATTAAATTGTGCAACATTGATAAAGCTACTTATACCTTCTGGAATACCTGGGAGTTTGCCCAGCAAAGTATTGGAAACCCATTTTCTCAACCCAATAAAGTAATAGGGAATATAAATAATGGTGCATTGGGTGCATTTTGTGGATATGCTGTCTGGTACAAGACAATCATTGCCCAATAATAATTTTCTGAAAAAATAATCCTGTAAATTCGTTATTCAGGATAGAAAAATAATTTATGGATATAGAAAAAGTACATTGCTTAATTATCGGCTCGGGGCCTGCTGGTTATACAGCAGCAATCTATGCATCAAGAGCTGGTTTGAATCCTGTTTTATATCAGGGTATTCAACCCGGTGGACAGTTAACCATTACAACCGAAGTGGAAAATTACCCGGGTTATCCTGATGGTATTCAGGGCCCCGATATGATGCTGCATTTTGAAAACCAGGCAAAGCGTATGGGTGCCGATATTAGGTATGGGTTAGCTACAAAAGTTGATTTTGGGGTAAGGCCATTAAAAGTAGAAATTGACGAAGAAAAATGGATTGAAGCAGATGCTGTTATTATATCTACAGGCGCAAGTGCAAAATGGCTTGGTTTAGAAAGTGAACAAAGATTAAATGGTTATGGCGTAAGTGCCTGTGCTGTTTGTGATGGCTTTTTCTTTAAAGGAAAAGAAGTGGCCATTGTAGGTGCAGGAGATACTGCTGCTGAGGAAGCATTATATCTTTCTAAAATTTGTTCAGTAGTACATATGATTGTACGCCGGGGAGAAATGAGAGCCAGCAAAGTAATGCAGCAAAGAGTTATTAAAACTGCCAACATAAAAATGTACTGGCATAGCGAAACCGATGAAATATTAGGCGATAAAAAAGTAGAGGCAGTTCGGATAAAAAATAATCAAACCGAAGTGAAACAGGAAATTCCTGTAAGTGCTTTTTTTGTTGCTATTGGCCATCAACCCAACAGCGATATTTTTAAAGGCTTTTTAAATATGGATGAAGCCGGATATTTAAAAACTATTCCCGGTACATCTAAAACAAATATTGATGGAGTATTTGCCAGTGGTGATGTACAGGATAAAATTTACAGGCAGGCTGTAACTGCAGCAGGAACCGGATGTATGGCTGCCCTGGATGCAGAGCGATATCTTAGTGAGAAAGGACTTTAGTAATGGATAATTGGGTAATGAATAATGTATAATATTTTTAGTCTTACAGCGCTTTAAATTTTTAAAAACTGTCTCAATTTTAAAAAATTATTAATTATCAATTAATTCATTATCCATTATAAAATGTTCACCATCCATCTTGCCAATTTAAAATTTTTCTCCTTTCATGGACTGTATGAAGAAGAAAGAATTTTGGGAAATAACTATGAAGTGAATGTTGATGTAACTTTTGCTGAAAAAGAGCTGATTACCACATTGGATCAAACCATTGATTATGTAAAAGTTTACAACATTATAATGCAACGTATGGGTATACCTACAGCGCTTTTAGAAACTGTGGCACAGGATTTGGCGCAAAATATATTCGATGTTGACAATCGTATTACTTCCATAAATATCAGTATAAAAAAAATAAACCCGCCGATTGCCGCCTTTAAAGGCAATCTGGGGGTTAGCTTTAAAAAAGATTTTTAGAATGAAATTGTTTTTAATATTTAGTATTTCAATCCTTACTTTTTTACAACCTGCAGCGCAGGATATTATTGCACTTATTAAAGAAGCCAATAGGTTAGAAAGTGCACCGGATGAAAAAGCGGCTTTAGCAAAATTTAAAGAAGTACTTAAATTTAAACCCACTCATTTATATGCATTAAGTAAGAGCAGCGAGCTTTGCAGCCGCATAGGCCAACGCCAGGCTAATACCAATGTTCGTGATGATTATTATAAAGCTGCAAAAATATATGCCCAAACTGCACTGATGATTGATTCCACTAACTCTGAAGCCAATACTTCTATGGCCATTATGCTGGGCAGAAGCACTTTAACCAAATCCGGTAAAGAAAAAGTGGTGTCTGCAAAAGACTTAAAAAAATATGTTGAAACAGCAATTAAATATAACCCCAACAATTTTTTAGCATGGCATGTGCTGGGCCGATGGCACTACGAAATAAGTAATTTAAATATAGTGGAAAGAGCTG
>JAYSTT010000245.1:0-1507 GCA_043719495.1 Ferruginibacter sp.
CATATCCGCTTTCTTAAATCTGGGATAACGAATGGCTGCGTTCATAAACTCCATTCCTTTTACCGTATTTTCTTTTGGCAGTGTAAAGTAATAAGTAACGTTTTCTTCCAGTGTTTGCCCGTTATAATTTATTCCCAGCTTTTCAACAGCCTTCAGAAAATCGTCTTGTGTTTTGTATTCTTTATTCGACTTGAAAAACATGTGTTCGTACAAATGACTCAGGCCGTTATATTCATTGTCCTCCGTAAAAGAACCATTCTTGCAGGCAATTTCAATAGTGGAAAAGGGAATGGTATGATCTTCAAGCACCAGTACTTCTAACCCGTTTGAAAGTTTCTGATAAAATACGTGTTCAGGAACTTTAGGTTGTGCAAAAGCATTAACGAAAAGGAAGCAGGCAAAAGCGAGCAGTTGTGGTTTGTTTGGCATGAGGTTAAATAGAAAAATGATCTATTCGATAAAAATAAATAAATTATAGATTAAACCTGCAAGTTTATTTTTATAAATCTTGGTTGCAAACTATTGACAGCCTTTGAGCATTTTATTTTAGTTTGGTAATAATTAAGGCAGTATGATTTTATGCAGCAGGCGAAGACTACAAATAACAAGGAGATATCAAATGTATAACTCGTTAGAAATTCTTATTACTTCATCAAGTTCTTTACGAGTTATTTCATCTTCACCATATGTAAATGTGGAAGTCAGATATTCCCAATCTTTTTGGGCTAATTAATATTTTGATGTGCTAAGAGTAACTTAACAGATAAAATACTACTATGCCCAACATTAAACAATCTGATTTTAATGAAGCGGTATTAAAGATATTAATACCGGAAGAATACCTTCAGGACTTTGCCCCTAATAGTATAGAGAACAAGCCGCAGGAATGGGTGATAGAATTAGTAGAAAAAGAAGACCGTGTACCTGCTGCCCTGTTGGGCAAAGACATCGTATTGGATGTGTATTGCAATGAGATAGATATACTCACCCATGCTTTTTCATTAAAGAAAATATACCTGCGGCTCATCAGGCGAAGGTGGAAAGAGCGAGGTGGTACCAAAGGCTACGTCAATGAATACAACCTTCATATACCCGGCATGAAAACGACCCGTGAGTTCCGGGATTTTTTAAAAGAAATTGGTGGATGAAAAGCCCGTTAATTTTACCACCATCGGAGGATTTCTTCAACTTCCACCACAAACTGTTTACAGTTGGTACCGCCATTATTTAAGCGGCTACCCCGAAGCGTTAGAAAGTAAGCAGTGGGGCAAAGATAATTTTACCGGCAATGATAAAACAGAAAAATCAGTACCCGTATTAAAGCCCGAAAACTTTGGGGAGCAGATGTCGGTGGATGAGAAAATGATAGCCGAAGAATTTTATACGGTGATGACCAACCGGGAAACCGGCAAGATAGCCCTGCTTGCTGAAACCCTTACTGTAACTGAACTAAACAGGCTGATAGATAAAACAGGCGATGCAAAACAAAGAGTAAAAACCATCACCG
>JAYSTT010000246.1:0-9020 GCA_043719495.1 Ferruginibacter sp.
AATTGTATCAGGTTATTTAAGTGAGATGAATGATGAGCTTACAGAAAAAGAAAAGCAATCATTTATTTATGCCGGTAAATTCATGATTTATATGCAGGCGTTAAGATTCTTTACTGATCATTTAAATGATGATGTGTATTATGGTGTAAAATATGAGGGGCATAATTTGGTAAGGGCACAAAATCAGTTAGTATTATTGGAAAGACTTACAGCACTGAGTTTATAATCAATATTTACCACCGCTTCAATTCGCTGCTATAAAACAAATACTCGGGAGTTATTATTTTATGTTCCCCATTAACTTCATACCAGGGAGATAGATCTTCCCTAACAGGGTTAACCAATAAATGAATATCCTGTGCAGGCATATAACTCTGCGCCAGCATATAAACCTTTTTTCCTTTTTCATTTTCTGCAACATCCATTACTATAACGGCATGACCGGGAAAACCTCCACGAATCAACACATCTCCGGGTTGTATATCCAAAAAAGAAGGAACAGTTTTTAATTGTTTTGATAAAGAGGCAGAACCACACATGCCAAAAACCTTTAGCATAAAATTTGTAAAATTTTCTTTAGTGTAAGGTTCGGTAAATTTATAAATGCCCTGTTCGTTATCATAAAAAATAATTTCAGCATATCTTTTTTCTGTAAAAAGGTATTCACTTCTCAACCTCATAACCGCATCAGCACATTGCTGCAAATTTTTATTGCCAACTGCAATATTCAGTACGGCAAATTGAGCCTGCTGATTAATTTTTTCAGTGCCGTCAAAAAGGTAAACCGTTTTCTTTTCTTTTAATAATACCTTTCTAAGCCAGTTTGCAAATGAGTTGCTGTCGGCTTTTATACGTTTATAACCGTAGGGTAAAGGAATTGTATAAATAGCAGCATAAGGGTTTTTACCAATTGAATTTACCAAAGCATTTGGAGTGGTTTTTACTTTGCTATAAGATGAAGTTGCATTATTATTGCACGAAAGGGAAAGAAGCAAACAAAAGATTACTGCTGGTTTAAACATCATAAAAGGCTAATTTTGATATTAAATAAGAGTAGATGCATAGCAGCATCAACTTCATAAAAAAAACCTGTTAAAGTGTATGGCAACTATTTTAATTATTGATGATGAAAAGGCGATTAGAAAAACCCTGACTGAAATCCTGAGCTATGAAGGATATAAAATTGATGAAGCCAGTGATGGCGAAGAAGGCTTAAAGCGGTTTACTGAAAAAGCTTATGATATAGTATTATGTGATATTAAAATGCCTAAGATTGATGGTATAGAATTTTTGGAGAGAGCAAAAGAAATTAACGGCGATGTTCCGGTAATAATGATTAGTGGCCACGGCAATATTGATACAGCAGTAGAAGCGGTAAAAAAAGGAGCATTTGATTATATAAGTAAGCCGCCGGATTTAAACCGTCTCTTAATTACTCTTAGAAATGCCCTGGATAAACAAAGTTTAGTTACCGAAACCAAAGTGCTTAAACGCAAAGTGAGTAAGGTGCAGGAAATGATTGGCGAAAGTGCCCCGATTAAAAAAATTAAAGACACTATTGAAAAAGTTGCCCCAACAGATGCAAGAATTTTAATAACCGGCGAAAATGGTGTGGGTAAGGAATTGGTGGCAAGATGGATACATGAAAAAAGTAACCGTAATTCCGGCCCGATGGTAGAAGTTAATTGCGCTGCCATTCCATCCGAACTTATAGAAAGTGAATTATTCGGTCATGAAAAAGGGTCTTTTACTTCTGCAATAAAACAACGTATAGGCAAATTTGAAACAGCTAATGGCGGTACTTTATTCTTAGATGAAATAGGAGATATGAGTCTTACTGCGCAGGCAAAGGTTTTAAGGGCATTGCAGGAAGGAAAGATAACCAGGGTGGGTGCCGAAAAAGATATTAATGTAGATGTAAGAGTAATAACCGCCACCAATAAAAATTTACTGAAAGAAGTGGAGGATAAAAATTTTCGTTTGGATCTATATCACCGCCTGGGAGTAATAATAATACATGTGCCATCACTAAACGAAAGGAGGGAAGATGTGCCCTTATTAGTTGATTATTTTTTGGATATCATTGCAACAGAATATGGACAGCCAAAAAAAGGCATTGATCAAAAGGCAATGGATGCTTTACAACAATACGACTGGACGGGTAATATCCGTGAGTTAAGAAATGTGGTGGAAAGGCTGATTATTTTATCCGGTAAAACTATTTTGCTGGAAGATGTGGAGAATTATGTACTTCCGAAGAAGTGAATATAATTTGTTGTTTGTGGTGGATAAACAGCAGCACCACAATTACCCAATCATTTAATACGTTAAAGAAACCCCAACAAATTACCAACGGTTTTAGTTGGTAACATTAATTATGGTATTTTTGGCACTCTTAAATTTAAAAAAATGGGCATAGGTTTTACTATTTTTATTTTAGCTGCAATAGGCTGGCATATTGGTTTATTTGGGATGTTTAAAAAAGCAGGTATCAACGGCTGGAAGGCATTTATACCTTTTTACAATACCTGGTGCATGGTTCAAAAGATGCAATTACCCAAATACTGGTTCTTTTTACAGCTAATACCTATTGCCGGACAGTTTATTACAATCTGGATATTAATAAAATTTGTTGAGCATTTTGGCCGTTTTGGTTTTTGGCATCATGCTGCTGCTGTGTTTTTGCCTTTTGTATATTTCCCTTACCTGGGCTTTTCTAAAAATGAAAAATATGCCGGAACAGCAGTAGTAAAAAATTATAAAAAATCCGGGTCAAGAGAATGGATTGATGCAGCTGCATTTGCTGTGGTGGCTGCTACCATCATCCGCACTTTTGTATTTGAGGCATATGTTATCCCTACCAGCTCACTAGAAAAAACATTATTAGTAAACGATTACCTGTTTGTAAGTAAATCAACTTATGGGCCACGTATCCCCAATACCCCTCTTGCAATGCCTTTTGTACATCACACTATTCCCGGGTTAAATACAAAATCGTATTTAGAATGGGTGCATATTCCCTATACCAGATGGTTTGCATCTCCTGTAAAAAGAAATGATGTAGTAGTGTTTAATTTCCCCGGCGGAGATACTTTAACCAGAGAGTGGGATTCCAAAAAACCTTATTACGATATTCTTAATGATCCCTCAGAAGGGGGCAGGGAAAAAGTTTGGGATACCTATACCATTGCTACAAGGCCGGTTGATAAAAGGGAAAATTATGTAAAAAGATGTGTAGCTGTAGCAGGGGATACTTTAAAAGTAATTGATGGAGAAGTTTATATTAACAGTAAACCATCAGAATTCTTAAACCCTACATTTTTCTATGAAATAAAAACAAAACCTTCTACGCCATTTGATGAAGATATTTTAAGAGAAAAAGGAGTTCACATTAATAATAATTCTGAATCCGAAGGTGGAACTGTAGACTTTACACCTATCAGCGGGGATACTTATATAGTTAATTTGAGTAAAAACGAATTAGCCATTGTAAAAAATATTCCAGGTGTAGATTCTATAAAAAGACGATTGCTTCCCCAGCCACAAACTTATCCATTTTGTTATACCGGCATTGGCTTTAATGAGGATTCAGAAAATTTTGCAAAAAAAGGCTTGTGGGTTCCTAAGAAAGGCTCAACAATAAAATTAACCGACGAAAACAAAATTTTGTATAAAAGGGTTATACAGGTTTATGAAAATAACCAATGGGAAGAACAGAATGGTAAGCTGTTGATTAATGGTAAAGAAACGGACAGTTATACTTTTAAAATGGACTATTACTGGATGATGGGAGATAACCGTAATAAAAGCCAGGATAGCCGCTTTTGGGGATTTGTACCCGAAGATCATGTTGTAGGTAAAGCTTCACTTATTTGGTTTAGCTGGGAAGCTGGGCCAAGATGGAAACGCATATTCCGCTGGATAAAATAATACTTTCAGTTCTTTAACGTTATAACTTTAACTTAGTGGTATCATCCTCCTTGTAATACAGGGAGGATTTTTTTATCTCGATAAAATAATTAAATTATGACCGAAGTAAAATTAAATTTTTCGTTTGAAGTATATAATTCAATTGAAGAACTGGCTGATGGAGATGCGGCATTGGTTAGCCAGGCAAGAAAAGTAACAGCAAATGCCTATGCACCTTATTCTAATTTTAATGTAGGTGCTGTGGCTAAATTAATAAATGGAGAAACTGTTACCGGCACCAATCAGGAAAATGCTGCTTACCCGGTTGGTATTTGTGCCGAAAGGGTTTTACTCTCTGCAATAGCTTCATTATTTCCCAATATGGCCATAGATTCCATTGCAATAAGTTATGACAACAAAAATGGAAAAAGCAATCATCCTATTTCGCCATGTGGCATCTGCAGGCAAACATTATTAGAGTATGAAGAAAGAGTAAAACAACCCATCCGCCTTATTTTAAGTGGTATGACCGGGAAAATTTATATCATCAAAAAAGCAGCTGAATTATTACCGTTATCATTTGGTGGCGACGATCTAAAATAAGGTCTGCACTCCATAAGCATATTTTGCTTCATGCTCTAATAACCATTTTTTCCTCCATAAATCGCCGCCATACCCAATTAAATCACCATTGCTGCCAATAACCCTGTGGCAGGGGATGATGATGCAAATACTATTATTGCCATTGGCGGTACCTACTGCCCTTATAGCTTTTATATTGCCAATGCGTTTACTTAATTCTAAATAACTGATTGTTTTGGCATAGGGGATGTTGCACAATGCTGCCCATACGCTTTGCTGAAATTCTGTACCCACCTGCAATGTGTGAACAGTAAAATGAGTTCGTTTACCTGCAAAGTATTCATCTAATTGCTTAATACAATTTTTTATTACCGGAGATTTGGGTTTTATAAAATTAATCTCTGCTTCATTTATTTTATTACCCTTCCAGCTGTTTAAAAATAATACATCAGATATGGCATTGCCTGTGCTGCGTACTTCAAGCACGCCCAGCGGCGATTGATAATATACCATTTCTATATTCATATGCGGTTATCAAATTTACAACCATTAACGTGCATACATTAACCAATTTTACAGCCATTTTTTACTGGCAGCGAAGGCTGCAATAATACTATATCATCCGCTTCATTATAAACACCCAGCACCAGGCATTCACTGAAGAAATTGGCAATTTGTTTTACGGGAAAATTTACCACCGCAATAACCTGTTTGCCAATTAAATCTTCTTTATTGTACAAAACAGTTATTTGAGCCGATGATTTTTTAAAACCCAGTTCACCAAAATCAATAGTAAGTTGGTAGGAAGGTTTTCTGGCTTTGATAAAATCACTGGCAGCTGTAATAGTGCCGACTCTTATTTCCAGCTTTTCAAAATCGTTCCAGCTAACCATTTTGGTATTTTAAAATGAATAAAATGTAAGGAAAAAGAATTATTCCATCTTTTGCGACCTGATATAAAAATTATCATTTACAGTAAATGTTTTTTTGTCGTACCAATCAGCTAAATGAATGGTTTGCCATTGTTGAGTGGGTTTAATCCATTGTTCGCTTTTATCTTCTTTGCCAAAAGAAATTTTTAAGGGCAAATTAAAACCTGCAACACAGCTATCATATTTAAAAGAAACAATATTGCCTTCAACTTTATATTGTAATACAGGTATTTGTATCGTTCTTAAGTACTGATCAAATACTTTACTGAAATCAATGTTGCTTTCTTTGTTGATATAATCTTCAATTTGTTTGGTGGTTACTGTTTGGTGATAAAAGGTTTTATTTAATCCTCTTAAAATCATTCTGAACTTTTCATCATCATCAATCACCTGCCGGATACTGTGCAGCATATTACCGCCTTTGGGATACATATCGCCGCTGCCTTCCTGGTTTACATTGTAGGGGCCTATTATTGGAATATTATTTCTTATTCCTTTTCTGGTTCCGATACAATAAGCATTACCGGCTTCTTTGCCATACCAGTAATCAGTAAACAATGTTTCGCTGTAATTGGTAAAGCCTTCATGCACCCACATATCGGCAATATCTTTGGTTGTAATGTTATTGGCAAACCATTCGTGGCCACTTTCATGTACAATAATAAAATCCCATTTCAATCCCCAGCCGCTGCCGCTTTGGTCTCTGCCCAAATATCCATTTTGATATCCATTGCCATATGCCGTAGCACTCTGGTGTTCCATTCCTAAATGTGGCGCATCCACTAATTTATAACCATCTTTATAAAAAGGATAGGGGCCAAACCAATATTCAAATGCTTTCATCATTCGTGGGGCATCTGCAAAATGAGTTTTAGCTTTTTCAAGGTTTTCTTCCAGTACCCAGTAATCCATATCTAAATCTCCCTTTTCGCCTTTATAAATTTCATTAAAGTGAGTGTACTTGCCAATGTAAGGGATAATGTTATAATTATTAATGGGTTCAGTTACTGCCCAATCGTAGGTGGTAGTACCATCGTTATTATTTATTTTACCACGAAAGCGGCCATTGCCCACACACATCAAACTGTCCGGAATAGTAATATGCATTTCTGCACTATCGGGTTCATCACTCTGATGATCTTTACAGGGATACCACACACTTGCACCTAAACCCTGGCAGGCAATGCTAACCCAGGGGCTTTCATCTTTACTTTTTTTCCAGATAAGGCCACCATCCCATGGCGGACGGCGGGCAATACGGGGTTTACCGTGGTAATAAACAAAAAAGTAATGAATATTACCAGTTTGAAAACTATCTTTTAGATTAATGAAATAAGCATTGCCATCCTTTACAATATCATAACTTTTTACTTTAAACTTAGTGGTGGTACCCATTTTAGCCGGCTTAAGATCTACATTGGAACGAATAAAAATACTGTCCAGTATCATTGGCTCCTGTAAATCGATTTGAAAAACCGTACCTTTTTTTATGGCGCTGAATTGAATAATATTTTTTCCACTGATGGTACTGTCTGCAATATTAAACGTAACATGCAAATCATATTTCAATACATCCCACCAGTCTCTTGAAGAGCCATAAGTGCCACGTATAGTATCTGCATGGTAAAATACCTTTTGCTGTTTTAGTGGCTGCGCAGTTAAATGTATAATGGATACTTGTATAATGAATAATGCAATAATAGTTTTACCTGTATTTTTTATTGTAAACATCTTTTTGTTGGGTTTATTTTTGATTGCCTAAATTTATGAAGAATATATTTAACTATGCCTTTAAAACAATGCCATTCATCAATAATCGTGTTTCTAAAAAAGAATGTAGTGTCTCCAATAAAAAATTATCCATTATTAATTATTTCATTATCTGTTATTTCGGCCTGCACTTCACATCAGCATCCAGATAAAAATATTTTCCATTACAACGAAAGCAGTGGCCTTGCCTCACTGGATCCTGCATTTGCAAAAAACAAACAGGTAATGTGGGCTGTGCATCAATTGTATAATACTTTGGTGGAAATTGACAGCAATATGCAAATGGCGCCATCACTGGCAAAGCGGTGGACAATATCCCCGGATAATCTGGTCTTTACATTTTATTTAAGGGACGATGTTTTTTTTACCGACGACAAATGTTTTGCAGGCAATAAAGGCAGAAAGCTAACTGCATTTGATGTGGAATATAGTTTTAAAAGAATTATAGATAAAAATACTGCTAGCCCGGGGGCATGGATTTTTAATAACCGGGTAGATGCCGTAAATGGTTTTAAAGCAATTAATGATAGTATTTTTCAATTAAAATTAATCCGCCCGTTTCAATCAATCCTAGGCATCCTTAGTATGCAGTATTGTTCTGTTGTACCTATAGAAGCAGTGGAAAAATATGGCAACGATTTTCGCCGCCACCCGGTTGGCAGCGGGCCATTTAGTTTTGTAGCATGGGAAGAGGGGCAGGCCTTGGTCTTAAAAAAGAATGAACAATATTTTGAAAAAGATACTGCCGGAAATTCTTTACCTTATTTAGATGGTATTAAAGTTTCTTTTTATGATAGTAAGGCAACTGAATTTTTAGAGTTTCAGCAAAACCGTTTAGATTTTATTGATGATATTGACGCTTCTTTTAAAGACGAAATGCTAACTAAAACCGGCAACCTGAAAAAAATATGGGAAGGCAAAATTGAATTGCAAAAACAACCATATCTCAACATAGAATATTTAGGTATTTTAGTGGATGAACAAAATGAGCTGGTAAAGAATTCACCATTGCGGTTACAAAAAATACGGCAGGCCATTAATTATGGTTTTGATAAAAGGAAGATGATGTTGTACCTGCGCAATTCCATTGGTATTGCAGCTGAAAGTGGTTTTGTTCCCTGTGGATTACCTTCTTTTGATTCGGTAAATGTAAAAGGCTATTTATATAATGTTGCCAGGGCAAAACAATTATTGGCAGAAGCAGGTTATACAGATGGAAAAAATTTACCTGCAATTAAATTACTTACCATACCCATTTATGGCGATTTAGGCAATTACATTGCCAATGAACTGCAGCAGATTGGTATTACTATACAGGTAGAAGTAATTCAAAAAAGTTTATTGCTGGAACAAACTTCAAAATCTCAAGCCTTGTTCTTTCGGGGCAGCTGGATCGCTGATTATCCTGATGCAGAAAATTATCTTAGTGTTTTCTACAGCAAAAATCCTGCTCCACCCAATTATACACGATATAAAAATCCAGCTTACGATTTGTTGTATGAAAAAGCATTGGCAGAAAAAAATAATGTAGTGCGCTACAAACTATATCAGCAAATGGATAAATTAATAATTGAAGATGCGCCTGTAGTACCACTATGGTACGATATGGCTATTCACCTGGTGCATACCAATATCAAAAATTTTCCACCAAACAGTTTAAATTTACTGGAACTGAGGAGGACAAATAAAAAATAATACGGATTATACGAATTATTTTAATGTAGTTTTACTTAATTCGTGTTATAAATTATTATTGCTTTTTCAATTTATCTTTAAACACTTTCTCAAATTTCTCCAGCTTGGGCCTTATCACAAACTGGCAATAAC
>JAYSTT010000247.1:0-1504 GCA_043719495.1 Ferruginibacter sp.
CTTTGATGACGGTAAACTGGAAATGTTTTTACAGGATCTTGGCTTTGAGAAAGATGACACAGAAGCTGCAAAAAAATATTTTAACCTGGAGATTGTAAAAGTTGGCCTTGTTGAAAAACGTGAATTGAATGAAGAATTTTTCAAAGAAATTTACCCTGGTAAAGACATTAAAACTGAAGCTGAATTAAGAGATTCAATAAAAGAAGAAATAGAAAATTATTGGCAGAGCCAGAGCCGCAACCAGTTGCAGGATCAACTGTATCATTACCTGCTTGATGAAACCAAAATGGAATTTCCGGCTGAATTTTTAAAGCGGTGGTTACAAACCGGTGGCGATAAGGAAAAAACTCCGGAGCAGGTTGAAATTGAATTTCCAACATTTAGTAATCAGTTAAAATGGACTTTGATAAGCGACAAACTTATCAAAGAAAACGGACTGGAAGTTGGTAATGAAGAGTTGCGTGAATATATGAAAGTGGAGATCATGCGTTACTTTGGTACCATGAACCTGGGCGAAGATACCAGTTGGATTGAAAGTTATATTGATCGTATGATGAAGGACGAAAAGCAGGTTGACAGCAGCTATCGCCGTTTAATTACCGATAAATTATTTAACTGGATAGAGGGTCAGGTAAAGCCAAATGAGAAAACAGTAACTTCAGAAGAGTTAACGGCAATGCAGCATCATCACGGGCATTAATAAATTAAAAAATTGAATATTGATCCCCTGAATTTCAGGGGATTTTTTATACCTAAAATTTTATAGATATTATATGTGCATATATAAAGCCATAAAAACGAATTTATAAAAAGCTTCTTTCTATTTTGGCACGATTTTTTGCTTATAGTATCTGAAAAACAATTTAAAGCCGGTTTTAAACTAAACATAGATATTACCGGTAGAACTATTAAAACAAAGTGTTATGAAAAAAATCCTTTCCATTTTTACAATTGTTGCGATACTTGCAGCATGTAAAAGCAAAACAAACTCAACATTAAGTAATTCTAAAAACATGGTATTGGTAGATACTACTGGCTTATCTAAAAGCAATGTGTTAACTGATGTAGGCAACAATAAATATGTTATTAATGATAAAGCAGTAAGTAATCCTGTAGCAGCTAAACCTGCATCTTCTTCACCCAAACAAAAATCGAATTCTACAATAAATAATTCCACTTCTGGAAATAGTGGAGGCTCTGGCTCTAATACTTCAACTGCAGAGGCACCTCCGGTATCAGCCGATAAAGGATGGAGCCATGCTGCGAAAGGTACCGCTGTTGGGGCGGGTTCGGGTGCTATAATAGGCGCTGTTGTAAACAAAGATCACAGGGTTGAAGGCGCACTTATTGGTAGTGCAATTGGTGCCGGAACGGGGTATTTAATTGGCAGGGCAAAAGACAGGAAAACGGGAAGGGTGGCACGTGCAAAAGCAAGAAGAAAAGCAGCTCATCAATAAAAATTCATCAATATTATTTATTACTTCGTTGTAACATTATAGTTTTA
>JAYSTT010000248.1:0-1500 GCA_043719495.1 Ferruginibacter sp.
GCAATACCCTGTGCCTCCACACGTTTGCGCTCTGCCTCCTGCTTTTCTTTCTGCAATACAAACTCCATTTTTTTTGCATCCTGCTCAGCATTTATTTTAGATTCGATAGATGCTTTTACCGAATTTGGTAATGTAATATTCCGTACAAGTAATTGCTCCAGCATCAACCCACGTTTTTTAAAATCTTCTTCAATGGTTTTATAAATGCGTTGTTGAAACTCTTCCCGTTTGTTGCCAAATAAATCCACTGCCTGGTAATAAACAGCGTTATCACGAATTTTTGTACGGGTAATGGGACGTACAATTTTATCGCGGTAATCATCGCCGGTTTCTCTTAATAACCGGGGTGCATCAGCACCAACTACCCTGTACAAAACCGTAAGGTCAATAGTTACTTCCAGCCCGTCGCTGGTTAACACACGTATGGCATCATCGCCAACCTGGTTACCCTCATCATGTACACCACTCATGGTATAGTTCTGTGTTTTTACATCTAATTTTTTTACATCCATCAGCGGATTTATAAAATGCAGGCCGCTACCCATTATATCATTTTGTATGCTGCCAAACAAAACCTTTACACCAACCTGGCCGGCATCTATCTGTTTTACACAGGCATTAAAAATGCCCAGCAAAATAAAAATTAAACCGATGATGCGCCCGATGGGTTTAAATTTTAGCAGCGCAGGATTGTTTTTTAAAATAACCGAACCGGCGATTATAAGGATGATTCCAAGGGTTATTAAAAACATGGCAGGGAGATTTAGAACTGTAAGTTCAATAAAATTATTTATAGTTGCAGGAAAGAATTTAAACTCACCAACCAGAACTTAATCACTAATTCTGGACTTATGCAGGAGAGCCTCCACTAAAACATAATCAGTCTGAACAGAAAACGCAACAATCCAATCGTTGAAATAAACACAACGAAGACCTAGCAGATTAAATGTTGCATTGTTACAAAGTGTTATTTTTTCTGGATTTTGCAGTGTTGTTTGTAGAAATCCTTCAAACCGGTTGAGCCAACGCAAGCCTGCATTTGTGGTATTTTTAGATTCAATAAAATTAATAAGCCCGGATAGAGAAGCAAATGCTTCTGTTGTATAATTAACCTGCATTGTAGGTATTACGGATTATCGCATGTGCATTTTCCATAGAAACCATTCCGCTTTTGCGGCTTTTTTCAATCATTGCAGATAATTGGGTGGGGCTAAGAGGTTTGCCAGGAAGAAATAAATTATCTTCTGCATCATCTACTAAAGAAAGCTGTAATTGGTTTTGCTTTGCAAATGCCAAAAGCTTATCAATATTAGCCTTGCTGGTATCGTTCAATTGAAGTAGCATAAGTAAATGTACAAATTATTTTAAATAGCTATTGTTAATTGTAGTTTCAAAAAAGGAAAGAAAAACCGCTTTCAAGAATGAAAGCGGCTAAATATTTATGCTCCAGGTTCCCCCTTCAGGGGGCGGAGGGGGTTCAATTATTCAACATCAACGGCA
>JAYSTT010000249.1:0-3681 GCA_043719495.1 Ferruginibacter sp.
ACATGAAGGCTCCCGATTTGCATCGGGGGCTTTTTTATGCCCGGTTGCGAAAATTAAAAGATATATGTTAACTTGGCAGTAAGTGAAACTCATCTGCAAAATATTTTTTTTCTGTGTTGCCTGCATTTTTTCTTTTCAATTATCAAATGCACAATTACAAATAACAGCCGAGAGCAATGCACAGGCATTGGTGCAAAAACTGCTTGGGCCTGGCGTTACTGTTAGTAATGTTAGCCTTACCGGATATCGGGAGATGACTGGGATTTTCAACAACATAAGTGGCACTAACATTGGTATTGACAGCGGTATTGTATTAACAAATGGCAGGGCCAAAACTGTAGGTGTTGGTAATTATGGAGTGGATGGAAATGGCAGTACTGCCGCAGCGAATGTAAATGCATTCAATACATGGGGCTTCCCCGGTGACCAGGATCTGACGGACATTGTATCGGCAGCAACACATGATGCCTGTGTTCTGGAATTTGATTTTGTACCGCTGGGCGACAGCATAAAATTCAATTATGTTTTTAGTTCAGAGGAGTACACCGATTTTTCCTGTACGCAATACAATGATGCGTTTGCATTTTTTATAAGAGGCCCGGGTATTGTTGGACTAAAAAACATTGCATTAATACCCGGCACTAATTTGCCGGTAACCATTAATAATATCAATGAAAAAGCATGTGCTTTATACCCGCAATATTTCATCAATAATGAACCGAATAAATTTTTTACCCATAACGGGCACATAAAAGTATTTACCGCTGCAGAAAAAGTACAACCCTGCCAAACCTATCATTTAAAATTAGTAATTGCTGATGTGTTTGACGATGACCTTGATAGTGGTGTTTTTCTTGAAGCCGGCAGCCTTTCTTCCAATGCCATCAGGATTGAAAACAGTACACAGGTAGACCCTCAGAATAATTTTTATTTAGTTGAAGGTTGCAGCGCAGGTTCATTTAAAATTAAAAGACCTAATGCAGAAACCAACCCACTTAATGTAACACTCTCTTATGCAGGTACGGCAACCAATGGTGTAGATATGCAATTACTGCCCACCACCGTAACCATACCGGCCAACCAAACCGAAGTTGTTGTTAATGTTGTACCCATCATTGACAATACACCCGAAGGAATTGAACTGATTAAAATTTACGCACTGGCTGGTGGCGGATGCAGTGCCAACACACCTACCGACAGTACCACCATACAAATAAGGGATTATGATTCATTGGGTATTGTACCTGATACTGCAAGAATCTGCAGGAACACATCGGTACAGTTAACAGCATATAATGGTTATGCATCTTATCAATGGGATGCAAACCCAACCTTAAGCAGCCTTGCCATCCGGAATCCTGTTGCAACACCGGTGAATGAATTTACAACCTATTATTGCACTTCTACTTTTGGAACCTGTCATGGCCGTGACTCCGCTTTTGTTCAATGGAAAACATTAGACCTGGTTTCGAAAACAGAGATAAATTGCAAAAATGCTGCAAGCGGCGAAATACAGGTTGATGGTGGAATGGAATGGACCGCACCCGTTGAATATTCGCTCAACAACGGGCCATGGCAGGCAGGTAATATTTTCCCAAATTTACCGGTGGGTATTTATAAAGTAAAGACCAGAGACGCTTCGGGTTGTGTTGACAGTCTTGATATTCCGATCACACAACTTTATCCTGATTTTTTAATTGACAGAACTGATATAGTGGCAGCCAGTTGTTCGGGCAATGCCGATGGAAGTGTAACTATTAATTTAACTGGTGGAAAAAATCCATACCTGTATTCACGGGATGGTATCAATTTTCAAAACAGTAATGTCTTCAATTTCACAACCGGCACTTATACCATTTTTGTAAAAGACAATAATAACTGTCCGGCATCACAAAGTATTTTTATTCCCCTGAATAATATAGTAACGCTTGAAGCAGGTTTGGACAAAACAATATGCGAAGGAAAGAGCGTACCATTAAATACGCAATCAAATGCAAACAGTTTTTTATGGTCGCCGGCTGTAGCCCTTGATAACACAAGTTTACAAAGCCCGGTTGCCAACCCTGTTAGCAGTATCAAATATTATGTAACTGCCACAACAGGTATTTGTAACAGGTTTGATTCGGTAACTGTTTTTGTAAACCCGGCACCAACACCCAATGCAGGGCCGGATAGTTCTATTTGTTTTGGCAGGAATATCGTTTTGAGCGGATCTGGAGGGACTTCATTTTTTTGGTCACCGTCTTCATTGCTAAATAATAACCGCCTTCAAAATCCTACAACTATTAATTTGCCAGGCAATGTTACTTATTCGCTGCATGTTGTTGATGCAAAGGGCTGCAATTCTTTAAAGAAAGATGAGGTGACAATTACAGTAACACGGCAGGCCATTGTTGAAGCAGGCAGAGATACTATTTTAGCCATTGGCCAACCCATGCAATTAAATGCGCTCGACATAAATCATGTAGGCTTTACCAGTTACGAATGGCAACCTTACTACGGTTTAAACAATCCCTTAATTGCCAGCCCTGTTGTTATTTTAGATAAGGACATTACTTACACGATTCAGGCACGTACTGCAATTGGCTGCCTGGCAACCGATAAAATAAAAATACAGGTTTACAAAGGCCCTGATATTTATGTACCAAACGCTTTCACACCCAACAGAGATTCCAGAAACGATATTTTAAAAGCAATACCAGTTGGGATAAAAGACTTTCATTATTTCAGGATATACGACCGCTGGGGCACCATTATTTTCAGCACAACAAACCCGGCAAATGGATGGGATGGCCGCATTAAAGGCACCGAACAATCTACCGCAACTTTTATTTGGGTTGCGGAAGGAATAGATTATACAGGAAAAACCATACAGCGCAAAGGTTCGGTGATAATAATAAAGTAACTATTGTTAACTGGCTTATCTGTAGATGCTTCAATACTTTAATTTCGATGGGTTTTGTTTACTATGCCAAAAACTTAATAACACTACTTGTTTTTTTGAAATATAGTAGCGGAAATACAAGATGATATATTTGTTTATTGGGGCTTTTCGTATAAAGCGGCTTTTAGGAGAAGCCATGTACATCAATGGGTTTACTTCGATACGGGATAAAATAAAATTAGTTTGTTTAATAAAACCGGAAATTTCCTTGTCTGTCCAGTTTTTTTGCAGATAATCAATATTTTTTTCAAAAGTTATTTCAGCTTCGTTTGACCATATTATTTTTACAGCCATTTTTTATACTTTTTCATTACTTCCTTATGTGGCCTGGTTTTTCCTGCTGCTACATCCTGTAAGCCTTTTTCAATTGATTTTTTTGCTGCATCACTTACATCATCCCACCAGTCAGTTTCCGCATTTACCTGCAGCATAGCGTGAATCATCTTCACCACTTTTTCATCGGCAGTATCAATATATTTTTTTGTTTGCTTTTTTAATAATGATGTTTCTTTCATTGTAATAGCTTTTAAACAAATTTACATAAATAAGCTAAGTTATCAGGTTAATTAAATTTTGCTACAAATGTAAATCAACATAAATTTTACGGTGTAGTTAAACTTCAACTCCCAGTACAATCACCTCTTTATTTATTTTCACCACCAACCCCTGCAACACTTTACCGGGCCCGGCTTCTGTAAAATGCGTAGCTCCGTCTGCAATCATAGCCTCCACACTTT
>JAYSTT010000250.1:0-47691 GCA_043719495.1 Ferruginibacter sp.
GTTTTCTTAATACTATAATTGCAAAAATGCTGTTTTTAAATAACTGGCCTTGAATTTTTTGTAAAGTGGGATATTTAGTCAAGGCATTTTCTTCACATGCCTTCAATAATTTCAAATCAAGACCTTTGCCCAAATGTTTAACAGAAATGTACATATATTCCAGTTGAAGCACCATTGGCTCTCTTTCCGCTTGTATGTCTTTAACTATATGCACTTTTGTTCTAAAAAATTCAATACTTGCTTTTTCAAAAGTGCTAAAAATTAAATTTGATTTCAGAATTTGTGATGGTAAATCCTCAAAACTTTCTATCCATGTACTTATTGTTGCCACCGCTTCTCCATCATATTCAGCTACTATGAAACTACTTAGTGACAATTCACACCCGTCGATTTCTTCTTCTAGTATAGTTGCCAGCAGTGTTTTTACCTTATTTTCAGTCAAGTTAAATAAAGTAGAAAAGCTTAATTTATTGGATCTCCCTTTTTCGGCAGCAATTATTGCCTCTGCCAAAAAAGGAATATCGGATTTTGTTGCCTTCCTAATTATATATTCGCTCATGCTTAATAATTAATACGGGGGTTTTCTGTATGTTGAGCAATCTAATCTTACTTGAATTTTTGTAAAAAGAAAATATACAAAAGCCCGGGTTAATAAAAGGTAGTTATAATTTGGAACTGATAATCGATATCATATCGCCTACATTTAGCATTTTATTTAAGTCTTTTAGTTTAAACTTAATTGTAAATTCACTTTCAACTTCGGTTATTAAAAGCATATGAGACAAAGAATCCCAGTTTTCTACAGTAAGGGCACTAAGCTCGTCTGTTAATATAAGTGTATTATCTCCAAATACTTTTCTAAAAATCGGTGTTAACCTGTTTACAATTTCATTCTTTTCCATCTTATTGTATTAATATGTTTTTTCCATTAAAATTTTTTCGTTAAAAGACAAGTATTCAAGTATCTCGCTATTCCCTGATTTATATGACTTAATAATTTTGAACCCTTTTTTTGATGCCATTTTAATAGCAAAAATGTTATTTTTAAATAGCTGGCATTGAGCTTTTTGCAAATCCGGGTATTTTGCTAATGCATATTCTTCATTTTTCCTTATTAATTCTACATCCAATCCTTTACCCAAATGTTTATCAGTAATATGCATGTATTCAAATTGAAGTGTTTGCGGCTCCCTGGGTATTAAAATATCCTTAACTAAATAAGATTTTGTTTTTAAATACTCAATACTCTCCTTTTTAAATACATAGGAAATTAAATTTGACTTCAATATTTGTGACGACATTACCCCGTTAAATCCTTCTATCCATGCACCAGATGCAGCTACCGCCTCTCCCTGGTATTCTGCCACTAAAAAGCTACTAAGCGATAATTCGCATCCATCAACTTCTTCTTCAAACATTTTAATAATCAGATCTTTTACTTCATTCTCAGATAAATTGAACAGGGTGGAATAACTCAATTTATCCGACATCCCTTTTTCTGCTGCAATAACAACATCTACCACAAAAGGAATATCCTTTATTACAGCATTTCGAATTAAATATTCATTCATTTCTGAGTATTTTTGAGTAAAAGACTCAATTTATTTCGATCAGTTTTTCCGTTACTATTTAGAGGAAATACTTCTTCAAAAATTATAACTCTGGGCATCATATATGCTGGCATTTTTGTTTTCATATAATTTTTCAATGCTGTTGTGTCAAACTCTTTTGATTCAATCAACAAACCAATCTCTGTATTTCCTAATGTATCCATAGAAGCAGTTGCTACAACATTTACAGTTTCTAAAAACGATTTTACATGAAATTCAATTTCAGAAAGTTCTACTCTGAATCCCTGTACCTTTACCTGATTATCTAACCGGCCAATATAAAGAATATCTTCTTCCTTATCAAGTTTACACAAATCTCCTGTTTTGTAAAATCTTACTTGTTTTCCATTATAATTTGTGTAAAAAAAAGCTTCTTTATTTTTTTCGGGATTATTCCAATAACCCGGAGTTAATTGAATCCCACCTAAACACAGTTGTCCGGTATTACCTGCTGGCAATACTTGATTATTTTCATCAATAATTATAGTTACTGAACCATTCATTGCTTTTCCGATGGAAACTAAACCGTTATAAGATTTATTACTTGCTATTTTACTATAAGTAAAGTGTGTGCAAAAAATTGTGTCTTCTGTAGGGCCATATACATTTAATATTTTAGAATTGGGCAAACATTTGGCCCACTCCTCTGTTACATCAAGAGATAATGCCTCGCCACAAAACAAATTATATTTCATATCTGGAAGATCAATTTCCTTAAAATATGGGCGAAGGTATTGAAGTATAGATGGCACCATTAATGCTACAGTAATTTTTTTATTTTCCATTAATTCATAAATATAACTATACTTTATTGCCTCTTTTGGAATAGTATAAATACAAGCGCCTTTAAGAATTGGAATAAGGTAGGACATTACTGAGAGATCAAACGTAAGTTCAAACATTTGCAGGCACCTGTCATCTTCATTTATATCTAACCCTAATGAATCAAAAGCAGTAACAAAACCAGTTAGGTTAGCCCTTGTAATTGGTACACCCTTAGGTTGACCAGTAGTTCCTGAAGTAAATAAAATATACACCAACTCCTCGTTACTTACCTCTTTAGGTGTTAAATTAATTGCTGTTTCGGGTAATTTTTTACTTAAAATAAGTTTGGTATTTTTAATTAAGGGCTCATATGATGAATCAATAATGGTTTTTACAAATGCCTGTTGAATGATATTGTCATTCCTATCCTTTGGCATATTTGGCTCTATTGGTACATAGGCTTTTCCTTCTAACCATAGCGCAATTATAGCTGAATAGGTTTCAATATCATCATTTGCGACAAGTCCCAAAATTTTTTCACTTTCGCTGGTATTAGTGTTAATAGCCTCCCGTATTTTAGAAATTGTTTTTGCAAAATGGAGATAGCTGTATGCAATTGAGTTAAATACAAAAGCATTTCTCTCGCAGTTTTTATTTATTATATTTTGAATTTGAAGGAATAATTTCATAAATCTGTTATATAAAATATAATATACTCCGTTAAAGAAAATTGCCGGGTGCAGTAATCATTCAATTTCATCATTATAATTTGTTAGCTTGCTACTGTAAATGAGGAAAAATATTTTGAACTACAATTTTAGTATATACTTTTTTGAGTCACTAGATTTTAAATGCCACGGGTCAGTAGATAACGACGGATTAGAAGCAAATATTGTATCAATTGTAGATCCTAAAAATCAATACCATATCTTTTGCAATTTCTTTCCCTTTACTTACTGAATAATCTGCATTTCTAAACTTTTTGAAATAAGGTGATGCAAATACAAATAATTTAATCCCATTCCTTTTGCAATACTCAATAAAATTTTTGTAGTAGATAATTTTATTAGTCCCCGGATTGTTATTGCTGAATTTAACAGAATCATTTTTGATGAGTTCATTCCAGATATTTGTTAATGGAACATATCCTCCCATATCTCCGCTTCTTTTTTTACTTAACACAATATTTCCAATTATTATTACTAAAGAATTGAAAAGCATAAATTATTTTATAGTCTTTAAACAAGACCCTAACCATAAAAATATTATACCTGATAGAAAATAATTATATATTTTCCCATTTTGCAAAATTTACTTTAATAACTTTTTTACATATTACTGCAATCCAAATTAATAAGATAGGAACTATTATTGTAAACATTCTGGTTTCGGCACTTCCAAAAATACTTCCACCTAAATATATTAAAGCAAAAAAGAATAAAAACCGAATTGAAAAGTTAACCTTACTCCAATTTCTTAATGCAGGAAGCATACAAAATAATATCAATGCAATTATAACTCCATTAAAGGGCAATCTTATCAAAGTGTCTGGATCTTGAAACTTATAAGAATATGGGAAATTAAAAAGGATTCTTCCCAGATTACTTATACAATTCTTGATGAATTTAACAGGATGATTTTTGATGTTTTCTACAGCAATTCTCTTAAATGCATCATCTTTTTGTACTTTGGTATATCGGGTAATTTCTTTAAAATTATTTTGATGGCCAACTTTCAAATCTTCTTCATAATTGCTTGCCATATCTTTTAAAAACCCTGAGTCCACCCCCCTCCCCACAGGAGTATTTTCTAAAACATCAGGAAACCAACTGCCATATTCTTTTTCATGTGGTGTAGTCATCCAATACAAACTGGTTCCACCAAATGAACTCATATAGAAAATTTTACCTGAAAGGTTATAGGAGTAGATTAGATATGGTGTAATAGTTGCAAGAGAGACTATTAAAATAAGTAACGCCTGCCGATAAACTTTAACATTTCGCTTTATTAACCAACATACCATTACTCCTGCAAACAATACTAAAAGAACATAACCAAATATTGGTTTTGTAAGCACAATATACCCGAAAGTAATACCAGAAATCCATAAGTATTTTCCAGGTTTTACACCAGTAAAAGCATTTATTACTGCATATGCCAGTAAACATATCAGAAACGAAACCAAAGTCTCTGGAAGGATTTTAATAATACATTCATACATATTTAGATAAAACCCCCAAAATAAACAAACTAACATTGTTGCTTTGAAAGTGGCTAACTTTTGGAGTGTTTTAAATATAAGAATGATAGAAAAATAAAAAAGCAACCCATTAAGAAGTGTTATGCAAATCAAGGGTAATTCTAACGCTACAAAAGGTATTAAAATTAATGCGTATCCGGGGCCGTTACCCAAAACATCAAAATTCTCTTCCCCAACAGGGAAATTTCCGTGCAGCATATAATTTACATGTATAATATACCTGCTTTCATCCCCAAATTTTGCGTTAGTAGGAAAAAATAAAACCACGAAAATGTAGAGTACTAAAAATGGAAGAAATATTATGAAAGGATTTTTTTTAAATTTGGTGTAACTCATGATTGAAATTATATTATATTAAATATTAAATATTAAATCTCCATGCTTCTATTTTTCTCTTTTAAAGATGTACCTAAATGGAAAAGTTCCTCAAAATACCTTTTACTTTGAAGCGACAAAAATCCCAAACTCAGAAACTGAATTGCAATTATAAATGTTATACCTCCCACCAGGAAAGATTGCGGATTTTTTTTAAATTGAAGACTAAGGCTTTGGGAAAATGATGTATTTGACCCCGATGATAATACCTCATTTAATTTAGTTATATCTGATAGCGTATCATACAGCAACCACACCAACTCATACAAAGAAAGTACCATTAAAAAAACTCCTATTCCCATAAAAAAAATGTAAGGCCTAAAAATAAAGCCAGACATCAATCCCGAAAAAAAACTTCTAAGTACTCTTAAGCTTGAAGTTCGTTTACCAGCGAATTTATTTTGTTCTGTCCAATCTAAATTTGCAGGTATTTCAATTATTTTTGCCCTCAATATCATTGCCTTGTAAATGATTTCAGGATTAATCTCATAATCTCTGGATTTAAGGTTTAGGGTCTGTACAAATTCTTTACGGTATGCCCGTACCATACCTGTAAATGTGTGGTATTTATCCTGTGCAGCAAAGCTCATAAATTTATTTACCCAGTTACTCATGATTCTTCTAAAAAAAGGTACAGCTATTACTTTACCGCCTTTCATATATGGCGATGCCATAGCAATGTCTGCACTCGTTTCAATAAGTTTATCTACCATAATTTCAATGTACTCCACATCATAGCTTAAATCAATATCAAGCACAACAAAAATGTCTCCTTTTGAATTATTAAAACCTGTCTTTATAGCTGTTCCAAGGTTTAAATTGTTAGGGTGATGAATAACCCTAACAAAATTATTTAGATTTGAAAGTTGGTTGGCGATTTCCGGAGTTTTATCTTTACTTCCATCATTAACTATAACAATTTCCCAATTATATTTATAACTTTTTGTCTCTAAGTAAGTGATAATTTTTTTTATATTAACCTCTAGGATTGCCTCTTCATTATAACATGGTGCAATAATACTAACATAAGACTTACTTTGATTTGTCATAAAATCTATGGTTTTTTTAATTTATAATGTGTATAAACTGGAAATAATTTCCCCGCTATTGGTATCATATACCCCTTTTTCTGCACTATAAAATTTTGCTCCAGCATCTTGGCCACACTTTGTCTTGCATTCCCAAATTCGTCTTTAGGTTTTTTGGTAGTATATAACGCTAAAAAGAAATCGAGCAATTTACTTTCCATCGGACAAATGGTTATAAATACGCCATCCTTTTTAAGTATTCGTTTAATTTCCTCCAATGCTTTAGGAACATCTGGCACAAACTCAAGTACACTTACAGCCACCACAACATCAAAATACTGATCTGGATAATTAGTTGTTTCTATACTTTGGGTGCTAAGATCATAATTACTGATACCATATTGTTTGCACAGGGAATGTATATTGTCAAAATTAGAATGAATATCACAGGCGCAAATTCTGTCACAATGCTTCGACAACTCCGGAATAAATATTCCGCTTCCAGTTCCTACCTCAAGTAAAGTTGAATATTTTTTTTCTCCAAGAAGTTGTACAATTCTTTTAAAACGATACAACTGTATATACTTGATAGGAAATTTATAATTCCAGTAATAATAATCCACAGCACCTGTCTTGGATAGCTGATTTATGTCAGGGATTGTCAATTTCATATATTAATTTGTTTTCAAACTGCTAATAAGGTTTCTTAATATACTTTTCCTAATTTAATATTATTAATAATATCGAGCATCTTTACTGTTACATTTTCTCCAAAAATATTTTCGTTTTGTTTAGGTAATTCAAAACCAGCGATTTTTTCAGTGATATTATTGTCAAAAGGATTTATAAGTAAGTTCCATTGTTCATTAACTGTTTCTACCCATTCCGTTTCTGTTCGTAAAGTAATACAGGGTTTTTTTAGTATGTAGGCCTCTTTTTGAATGCCTCCCGAATCAGTAATGATCTTTGAAGCGGCCTGTTCCAATGCAATAAAATCCAGATAGCCCTTTGGCTCTGTTATCTCTATATTGGCAGGAATGGTATAGCCCTTGGGAAGCATTTTTTTTGTTCTTGGATGTATCGGGAAAATAATTATTTCGCCCAAGCTACCCAACTGGGTAAGTATATGCTCCATGATACCACTGTCGTCAACATTATAATGCCGGTGCAAAGTAAGTAAATTAAATTTTTTGTTTTCCAGCTGCATGTCAGCAATAACAGTTGACTTTTCTGCAGCAACGGCAATACTGTTTTTAATCGTATCTACCATTATATCACCGGTAAGATAAGTTTCTTTGGTCAACCCTTCATTACTAAGGTTTGCTACCGCAGTTTGAGTAGGTGCAAAAAGATAACTAGATACATGATCTGTAATAATGCGGTTGATCTCTTCGGGCATCGTTCTGTTAAAGCTTCTCAGTCCAGCTTCTATATGTATAATAGGGATATTCTGTTTTGCAGCAATCAGGGCTCCGGCTAAAGTGGAGTTGGTATCGCCAAATACAATTACGGCGTCTGGCTTTTTGGATATTATTTCAGCTTCCAGTTTCAGCATCATTTCGGTTATTTGCTGAGTTTGATGACCGGCACCCACTTCTAAATGAATATCTGGTTTTCTTATACCAAGGTCGGAAAAAATTTGTTCTGACATGGCATAATCATAATGCTGACCAGTATGGACAATATACTCCTGATGCACATTTTTCAATGCAGCTGATAAAGGGGCCAGTTTTATAAATTGAGGTCTTGCGCCTACTATTGAAAAAATCTTCATTTAACTGGTTTTGGGTTCAATTTCTTTTAGATCTGTTGCAAAGTGTTTTGAAAATTCAGACATTGGGAGCAGTTCAAATTTTTTTTTTAACATGGTAAAGGCAGTTTCGAACACTTCAAGTTTTTTTTCGCTTTTGATATTCATACCAGGAAAAAAAGATAATTGGGGTACATCATCACCGCCAATTAAATCAAGCGGATGTAATAAATAACTGGGTGGTGTTTTAGTTAGTTTGCACATCATTATAGCAAACCATAAATACAGTTTCATTAAACCTTTCGAAACGCCACTGATATATAACAAATAACTTTGGTGAAAAGGCAATTTAAATACAGGCATAGTGGTTACCGGTATTTCCAGTAATTTTTTACTATTGTTCAATTTCCAGTGATAAGGTTTAAGCGGAAAAAATCCTTCCCTGAAAGAACCAAACAATTCCTTTCGGCTTTCCTTTTGCTCTTTGGTAAGCTTTGATTTGGCAAAATAATAACGCCGCATCAAAGGTGAAATATAAGATGGCAAAGTAGAGGCATCAAAAAGATAATTTCGTTTTTGCAGCACTTCCAGCAAATCATTGCTCCAGCTAAAGCCCGGCCCTCTAAACATATTGGTACGTACTCCGGTAGCGATCAAGATCGCTTCCTCGGCATTTATAATTTCTGCTTCTATTTTTTCTTTAGAATAGGTTTTCAACCAGCTTTCATGGTGAAAAGAGTGATTGCCAATTTCGTGACCTCTTTCAATAATACTTTTTAATATTTTATGATTTTTTTCAATTGCAGCATCCTGACCTACAACAAAAAAAGTAATTTTAATATCCAGTTTATCAAATACATCTAAAAATATTGGTACAACAATATCTAAATATGAAGGAAAAGTTTCCCAACCTTCATCGCCATGTACTTTCATGTAAGTCCATTGATCATCTAGGTCAAGTGAAATGCTTGCAGGTATTTTTTTCTTTGCCATTATGAAGCCAATATTTCTTTTAGTTTTGTTTCGGCCACCCGAATAGTTTCATTTACATTCAAAGTTCCATCCAAAATATAAGATGTGTTAACAATATAAACATTGGGTATTGAAGTGGATATAGCCGGTAAATTTATAGAATAGTCTTTAGTTAAAACAGTAATTACATGTTTTGCCCTGGCAACTCCTACAAATTTTATATTATCATCTGTTAGCCATAGATACATTTTTTTAAAATTTGAGATAAAGAACTGTTTTATCTCTTCGTCAGAAAAATTAAATAATGGATCAGTTGGGCTTAAATATTTAGGTAAATAAACCAAATTATTATTATCAAAATGTTTTTTATCTACCAGTGCTGACATTTCTATAACTCCTGTAAAAGGCACCCAAGAATCTGTGATATTTGTAACATAAAACTGGCTGATAGGCTTATCTAATAAAACAGCTACGCAAATAACACCCAGATAATTTATGTTAGTCAGCTTCAGTATTTCTGATTCAGAAAGCCCATTACATAATTTTGCAGAAAGCCCGGAAGGCAAGGTAGAAATTACTTTATCAAACTGCTCTATTGCCCCATCATTGAAAGTAATTTGACATTTACCATTACCCGCTGCGATTATTTCTTTTGCAATATAATTGGTTTTAATTTCAACTCCCTCTGCAATTAGCTTTTGTTTAAATGCTTCTATAATTATTTTATAACCCCCGGGTACATATCCAAACATTTCTTTTTTTAAACCGCTGCGCCTTGCTCCATATAAACGTTGAATAGTTGCCCATATAAAAACTGCTGAGGTCTTTGTATAGCTTTCTCCAAGTTTAGCCCTTAGTAAGGGTAACCATATTTTATTAAAAGTATTGGAGCCAGACCATTTTTTCAACCAATCTGTAACGGTTATTTTTTCCAGTTTTTTCCAGTTTTTTATCCTTGAAGCGACTAAAATAGTAAGGCCAAGACGAAACTTATCAATTAAATTAAGTGTGGGAAATTTTAAAAACTCTACTGTATCTGACATGGAATAGAGTTTTCCATTCATATAAAAACCAGTCTTTGTTTCTACCCAATCTATTTTATCATCCAGCCCTAATTCTTTTAAAATACCCCGTGTGCCAAAGTCTGATAAAAGGATTACATGATAAAATTTGTCCCATTCCACATTATCCATTTTCCAGGAACTAGCAAGTCCGCCCAGTTCAGGAGCAGCTTCAAATAAGGTTACTTTTTTTCCCTGTTGGTTTAAACGAAGGGCCAGGGTCATTCCCATAATACCACCACCAACTACCCCGTATTTTTCTGAGTGCATTTATATTAATTTTCGCTAGTTAGGATTAAATAATAAACTGCTTTTGCCAATCAATAGTTACTTTCAAGCCCTGCTCCAATTCCCATTGAGGCTTAAAATTAAGTGTTGTGCAAAGTTTTGAAATGTCAGGCACCCTTCTCATTACGTCTTCGTAATTACCAAAAGTGGAGTATGGGATATAATTAAGCTTAGGCTCATCGTCTTTTCCATTAACCATTTTCCAAATTAAAATTGCCAGGTCTTTTATTGTTATTTCGGCATTTGATTTTGGGCCAGTGTTAAATATTTCATTATCCGATTTGTCGTTTTCAATACATGCCACCAATGCATTTACTGTGTCATCAACATAAGTAAATGTTCTGGTTTGAGAACCATCGCCATGTATATCTATCGTTTCTTTTTTAAATGCTTTTTCTATAAAAACCGATTGAGGCCCACCCCACCAGGTTAGGTTTTGATTAATACCATAGGAGCCAAAAAAACGTGTAATGGTATATCTTAAATCATATTCGTCATGATTGGCAATAATATATTGTTCTCCATACATTTTAGAGAGGGCATAAGCCCAGCGTTTTACAGTAGTTGGGCCCATAACTAAATCCGAAGTTTCTGCAAAAGGGATATTTGGATTTTTCCCGTATACATCAGAAGTGGAGGCAAATAAAATTTTAGATTTATCCATATTACACTTATGCACTACATTTCTCAGCATCAGGTAATTTTCTTCAAGCGTTCTTAATGCATTGGTATATCTTGGTATTTTTTGAGAAGCAAGGTGAACGATAATATCTGCTTTAACATCTTTAAGAATGAGAGGGTTGGCAATATCTCCCATAAAAAATTCGAATTTTTTATCCTCTTTTATGGGTTCTATATTTCGTAAAAAACCATAATTAAGGTTATCAATTCCGATTACGGTATGCCCTTTTTCCAATAATTTTTTTGCAAGGTTTGAGCCAATAAAACCAGCTACACCTGTTATTAATACTTTCATGATCTAATTAGGATTATATATAAAATTAACTGTATTATTTTTATTTTTATTTTTTAATATGCATTTTTATTTCCTTTAAAAACATGGTAGACTGTTAAAAAGAGAATTTGTAAATCAAGCCATAAACTCCAGTTTTCAAGATACCATAAATCTTTAATAACCCTCATTTGAATTTGCTCAGGATTGCTAATTTCTCCTCTGAACCCATTTACCTGCGCCCATCCTGTTATGCCCGGCTTTAAAAACTGCCGTACCATATATTCATCTACAATCTTTGAATAGTCATTTGTATGTTTAAGCATGTGTGGCCTAGGTCCTACCAAACTCATATTTCCTATAAATACATTTATAAATTGCGGAAATTCGTCAAGACTGGTTCTTCTGATAAATTTTCCAATTTTTGTAACCCTGCCATCGTTTGCTGTAGCCTGCTTAATATCAGCATCAGTATTCTTTCTCATACTCCTGAATTTATAACAATAGAATGGTTTTTTATTTTTTCCGGTTCTTAATTGTGAAAAGAAAACAGGGCCTTTTGATTCTATTAAAATTAATATTCCTAATACCGGCACTAACCATGATAAAATGAAAATTATCACCAGAAAACTTACAATTATATCCAATGCCCTTTTCTTTATGCGGTTTCCAACATCATCCAATGGTTCACTGCGTAAAGAAAGTATAGGTAAATCTCCAAAGTATTCAATATGTATATCTCTTGTAATAAATACGGAAAGATTGGGCACAATTTTAAAGCGGATACATTCCTTTTCGGACTGATACATTAACTCATAAATATCTTTATTTTGCTCGGGTGTAATAGTTGAAAATATTTCAGCAACATCATATTCCTTAGCAATCTGCAATGCTCTGCTTACATCGGTTATTATTGGATAGTGAGATAATTCATGTACATTTTTATCATCTTCAATATATCCTATCAGTTGAGTATTAATTCCATCCTCTTCAAAATATTTTGCCAGTTTTTTTGCAGTGTCATTATACCCTAGAATTAACACTTTTTTAATCAGGTAATGGCTATTTTTAAAATATTTTTTTATACCCAAATATAAAAACCTATTAACCAATAAACCCATACCGAAAGAAATCATGCTGGAAATAATAAATATTCTTGAAATTTTTAACTCCCGTGAAAAGAACAGGTAAAAAAGCATACAAATAATCCATACTAAATAAACCTGTGTGGTAGTTCTTGTAAAATTTTCAAAATTTAAAATTATTTTGTCAGCATAATTTCTTAAGAAAAAAGAAAGTAATAACCATGAAGCAACAGATATGGTCCAATATTGAAAATAAACACTCCATAAATCTGAAGGTATGCTTTCAGTTAGAAATATTTTACATAAAAAGTAGGCTAAAATCAATACAAATAAATCTAATGCAATAAGCATTATTTGTAAGTATCTTTCAAACTGCCTGTTCATATCAGTAAATTAATAATGGCATTTTATTTGTTTCAGAAATAAATTTTGGACTTGTATAAGTAACTTGATAAAATATACTTAAGTTTTACATTATATTATTATGCACTTCTTTTATTCATAAAGTTTAGTTATAATACCAATTATTCTTTCAGAAGTATGCCCGTCCCAAAAAGTTGGTATCTGACCTTTTTTCCATCCCCCATCAATAATTTTTTTGAGACAAGGCTTTAATTTATCAATATCATCACCAATTAATTCATTTGTTCCGATGATAACTGTCTCTGGCCTTTCAGTTGAATTACGTAATGTTAAACATGGTACATGCAATACCGTTGCCTCTTCAGTTATTCCACCAGAATCTGTAATAATTCCTTTTGCATTTTTTATCAGATACATAAATTCAAGATATCCCTGCGGATCAATCATCAATATTCCTTTGTCACTAATCTTAAATTTATCAATGATTTGCCGTGTTCTCGGATGCACAGGAAAAACAATTGACAAACCCATTGCAGCCTCTTCAATAGCTGCAAGGATAGATGCCAGTTTTTGAGGGTCATCCACATTTGATGGCCTGTGCAATGTTACCAGAAAATAGCCACCCTGCTTCAAATTATTTTTATCCCAAAAATTCGGTTTTTGTATCCTTTCAATATTTTGAAATAATGTATCAATCATGGTATTACCCACGAAAAATATATTTTTGTCTGCAATACCGTTTTTATTCAGTTGCAAATTGGCTTGTTCACTTGTTGTAAAAAAATAATCGCATAAAGAATCTGTCACAATACGGTTGATCTCCTCAGGCATTGTCATGTCACCCGATCTTATTCCTGCTTCCACATGTGTAGTATCAACACACATTTTTTTTGCAGTAATGGTACAGGCCATGGTAGAAGTAACATCACCCACAACTAAAACCAGGTTTGGCCTGTGAGCAATTAATTCCTGTTCAAACTTAACCATTATGGCTGCTGTTTGTTCTGCCTGAGTACCACCGCCACATTCCAGATTGGTATCTGGCTCCGGAATGCCTAGCTGTTCAAAAAAATCGGCGCTCATTTTTTTATCATAATGCTGTCCGGTATGTACCAATCTGTATTGTATGTTTTTGCCAGCGGCCTGTGCTGATTTAATTGCCTTAATAATCGGGGCAATTTTCATAAAATTAGGCCTTGCACCAGCAATTAAAGTAATATTCATTATAATAAAGTTTTACCAAGGAAATTTGAACTTTTGCTTAACGTATTAAAAAAGTAATTATTTTATCTTAAATACCTGTTTCCATTTTTCTTTCCCTATCAGGTAAATAAACTCCGAATTGCCAAACAAATACCGCTTCCACATGCGTCGGGGTTCCTGTAACACCCTGTAAAACCATTCTAATCCCCAACGTTGCATCCATCGTGGCGCCCGCTTTACCAAACCTGATACAACATCAAAACTTCCTCCAACGCCCATGATAAAAGGGGTTTGAATAAGATTTTTATATGTATTTAAGAAGATCTCCTTTTTTGGTGAACTCATAGCTACAAAAAGAATATTTGCCCCGGAATCGGCAATTTGTTTAGCTACTGTTTCTTCCTCTTCCTTTGTAAAATATCCATTGCGGTAACCCGCAATCACCTCTTTACTGTATATTTTGGTATATACTTCAACCACTTCTTTCACCACTTCTTCTTTTGCGCCTAAAAAAAAGATCCGGTACTTTTTTTTAGCAGCTAGCTTTACCAGATTTTGCATCACATCAATACCCGCCACCCGTTCGGGCAATGGACAATTCAAAAACCGGGATGCCCAAACAATTGCCTGGCCATCTGCATTAATAATATCACAATCAACAATGGAATCCCTCAGTGCCTTATCCTTTTGTGCATTCACCACTTTTGCGGCGTTAATAACTACATGATGTATAGCCCTGTTTTCAGCAATTGCTTTATCAATCAAACTAATGGTTTCCTGCATGGTAAATGCATCTACAGGAATATTACAAATACTAATTCTGCTCACTGATTTCTAATTTTATGTAAGTAGATAAGGCATAAAACATCCATGCCTGGGCCCAACGCATGTATGCTATTTTTGATGAAAAATATTTATTGATCTGGTAATAAAAAAAACCTTTGTCAGATTGCATCTTGGATATGGTCCAGAGCAAAACAGTGTCCATTATAACTTTTTGTTCGTTAAATTTCCCCAGTTTTGCTATAGTAATCACCAGTTGGGCCGGGGCATGTATGTCTACCGGGTAAATGGAATTATTATAGTATTTAGGAATACCTTCTTTTGTAAAAAAAGTTTTGATATAGTAATCAAACCCCTTTGTAACATGATTTTCATAAGCATGATCGCCTGAAAATTTCATATAATCAGCAATACATTCTAAATTATACCCGGTGTGAAAATTGTCGATCCATTGATGAAAAGATAGTGTACCATAGCCCCATGATCCATCATCCTTCTGGTACTTGCAACAAAATTCCACCGACTTTTTTGCTTCTTCGATCAATTTCTTTTCGCCGGTAAAACTATATATCCTTGCTAAAAGCCTGCTGCCCAGCAACGATGCATTAAACACCACGCTTTTATCCAAAGGAGAATATGAAAAAGAAAAATTCCCTTCGTTATCTGTTGTTCTGTTCAGATCTTTTAAAATAAAATCACAAGTGCTTCTTGCAGTTTTAAGTAATGCATCATCCTTTGTTATTTCGTAAGCATCCAAAAAAGCGCTGCCGATAAAAACCGAAGCCACCACTGTTGGTGTATGTTTGGGTTGAAAAAAAGCTCTTGCCTGCCAATCGAAATTATATCCCCAGCATGCGCCGCTCCAGTTGGTATTTTTTAATTCCTGCAATCTTGCGGCAAAAAAATAAATTTTATCAAGATACTCCTGCTTCGGATCTATTGAATATAAATTGCAATAACTGGAAAGAAACAAACCTAATGCTTTTGGATTGTATTCTTTTTTTATACCTGTTATCTTACGCAGGTTAACAGGTGAACGCTTATAGGTTTGTATCCATGCTAAACGTGCGATACGGCTTTTCGAAATACCCGGAATCGCATTAAACACACTACTATTTAAACCATCATATGGATCATAACCTTTAAATTCTTCGCTTTCGCAATATGCCCTTAACCTGTTCAAAGACTCAGTAAATTCTTTGTTCAATATTTTTCAGTTTGATAAAGAGATAAATTTATTTTTTTCTCTATTGTTTCAGGATATGGAAAGCAATATGATTACTCAGCCATGGGTGAATTTCATAAAACGTAACACCTGCTTCTTTTTTATTTTCTTTAGGCACAAAATTACTACTGCCGGCAAGTTGTATTGCTGCTATAACTCTTTCCGGCATTTTCTTTTTTAGGATATCTCTTATCCCCTTAACGCTTTTGGCTTTGCTGTAATCACAGGGATAATACCCTAAAATGGCACCAGAGTCGACGCCCTGTTCGATAAAATGTATTGTTGGAATAACGGGTATATTAAACAGGATTGAATAACTAATAGTTGATTTCCCCCTTAGCATCGGAAGATAGCCCCAGTGGTCATTGAGTAATCCTTTTTTGAAAGCATTGAAAATATTACTTTTTATAATGAAATTCAGCTTGTGAAAACCTATATCAAAATTGCCTTCCCTAAGCACCTGGCCAATCGTTTCATCCTTGGGATCAAAATCGAGTGTACGATAAGAATAAAAATTACCGGATAGTAATGTTAGCATTTTAACCGGTATCGGTAACTTCAAAAAACTGTTGATCCGGCGGTTAGGGTGATAAGGTAAAAAGAACTGCTCAACATGATGGCCTTCATTTTTTAATCTTTTTATGATACTGCCAAAAAACGGTGGAAACCCCACCAAGCCTACCTTAAGAGAAATCTTAGTTTTTTCACCAGTGCTATTGGAATTACTGCTTGCCGTATCTAAAACGTATTGATTCAATTGGTCCGGTGGCTTGTGGTGTCCTTTTTTGTCGAGGTTTGCATTGAATCTTTCCATGCAAACTTCATTCAAAGTTTTGTCCGTATCATTTTCCTTATAAAACCAGAGGAATTCATTAAGATACCTGATATCATCAGTTGATAAATAACCTATTGAAAGGAAGTTCAAGACCCTTGATCTTTCGGCTGCTGTTAATGGTTTCTTTCGTTTATAATGAACCCTGAAAAGTAATTCTTCAAAATGTGCAGGTGCAATGATAAAACTGTTTTTCATTGACCCCCAATCAATATTTTCTTTTGCCAGCAATGCTGCAATATCCAGGTTTATTCCGTTCAATTGAAACGCTTCTTCATTGATCGACACATTGGTGCCAGTAACCTGCATCATTTAAGCAGTTTTTAATTTTATTATACTTTTCTCATTATCTATCTCCTTTAAAAAATCACTAAGGCTGCTGAATTCTGCAATATCACCATATTTTTCCAAAACATAAGAGAGAAATCTTTCGATATCACTGTAATAATTATTGTATTGCTTGGTATGGCACTCAATTAAAATGGGTATTCTTTCAAAGGAAGTAACTGAAAGGCGATTGATAACCTGGTCAAAACTTGCTTTTAAATAACTGAAAGGCTGGTTACCGATTTTAAGGTGTGTTTTATAATTAATGAAAGGAAATTTTGGTTTCGAATCCTCCGCAAGGGGAGATAGTTCATTGATCTTTGACGGTAAATGGTCATTATAATAGTGACGCATAGCATCTTTCTTCGAAATCTTTCTCTTGAACATATCAGCAGCCAAAAAACTGAGTCCTTTTATTCCAGGAGTTACTGTTTGCAAAGGAATTATAATAATTTCCTTTTTCACAAGTGAAATTTTACAGATATCATTATAATCAGGATAATAAGGCATCGTAGCTTCTTCAAGCGTAGTGTAATCCACTCCGTTACTGGGTAAACTCATTCCCTCCCGAACCCCCATAACTATTCTTATGCCGTGTTTCTCCATATTTCTCAAAAGGTCACCCGAAGGCTGAAGGCCCCATGAACCTCCTTTGTAGGCAATCACTTTATAATTGGGATCGACTGGTATGAGAAGATCTTCGAGATAATTTACTGCCTCTCGGATCAGGCCATCTTGTGTGGCATAACCATACTTTCCAAAATTCCAGTTATTATTCAAATAAAAGAAATCGCCTTTGAGATTCGCATTCATCCATTGCGGGTGCAGGTGCAGCTGTACATCAAAGCCGTAATGTTTCATCAGCAACACTGTATCATCCCAGAGATTTTTTTGCAGCTTCAGGTTATAATCTGATTGCACATGATTGTTATACACCAATTGCTGTACAACATCTACCATAAATGTAAGCTTTATCCCAAGGCGATTGGCCAGTTTCATAAAAAATAAAGAGGGCAGGTATTGCAGTTGAGCCACATTACCAAGGCCATTTCCCATCAATTCCCAATCATCTTCAATCAAAATATTGAACCGTTTTTTCATTTTTAAGCCTGGGTTATTTAAAATACAAAGTAATATGAAAAATTAAAACGAATTTTTCGAATCTTTAATATGTAATAGGCCAACTTTTTTTAATTGACGGTGTCAAATGCCAAATTATCTTCCATCTGGATATCCTGTGGCAAGCCTGTAAATAAACTATCATGTATCTTAAACGTAGTCAAAGTTGTGAGGCATATGGAACGAAAACTAATTGGGCTCTCTTTGCCAGATTTAAGTGCATTCACGAATGCTGTAATTTCTTCCTTATGCCCTTTACCTGCTGATTTTAGTTTAATGGTTTTGCCATTCCTGTAAATTAGCCCATCCCTGAAATCGTTAATGACCCCGATCTTCGATCCACAAAAAACTTCTATCAGTTCCTTTGGCATTCCCTTTTCACCATTGGCAAGGTATGTCAGATTTCCTACTGACCCATTTTTAAATTTTATTACAATTACAATATTGTCGGCAGGAGTTATTTTATCATTAGCACTGTTTATACATTCTGCAAATACTTTTACAGGCTCCGAATCACTGAAATACTGCATCAGGTCAATAAAGTGGCATATTTCCCCTATAATCCTTCCTGCTCCTGTATCTTTTTGCTGCAGCCAGTTATCTTTAGGTATAAACCCTGCATTTATCCTGATATTGATCACCATCGGTTCTCCCGCATTTAAAAATTCTTTTTTAATTGCCTCACTCACTGGAGCAAAGCGTCTATTAAAGCCCACCATTAATGGCTGGGTATGTTTTTTAACGGTTTCGATAATGGCGTCCAGTTCTTCTATATTTACGGCAAGTGGTTTTTCTACGAATACATTTTTTTTAGCCTTTAATGCATCAATTACAAGGCCAGCATGTGATGAATGCGGAGTAGCAATAAGTACAGTATTTATACTTAAATTAGTAAGTATATCATTTACCGCTGAAGAGCAAAAATTAAATCCGAATTTATTGGCAACATTTTTTGCTGTGATCCCCCGGGATGTTACTACTCCATCAAGTGAAGCTCCGGATGATTTTATATTAGGTATAAGATAGCTTTGCGCAAAACTGCCCGCTCCGATAAAGCCTGTATTTATAGAGGCCAATGGCTTGTTTGAGATTATTATACTTGATTTTACTTTAGCTTCATTTTCAGTATACTTTAAAAGAATACCAATATGGTGTTCCTTTACTTTTCCTAATATGATATCATAAGCTTTTTCCGCATCATTAATATCTATGACATGCGTTGTCAATGGTTTTAAATTGATATATTTCCTGGCAAGCAGGTCCAAAAAACTTTCCATATTCCGCTGTTCAGTCCACCTCACATAGGCATAAGGATAATCCACTCCGTTTTCTTCATAATCCACATCATACCTGCCCGGGCCATATGAGCAGGACATTTTTATATCAATTTCCTTCCTGTAATAATGTGGATCTCTGGGAACATTCATTGGAACTACGCCTACCACAACTACTTTTCCTTTCTTCATAACAAGTTCCCCTGCCAGTTCAACAGGATCATTAGATTGAGTGGCAGCCGTAATTATAATGGTATCAAATCCATGCCCATTCGTAAAATTGGCACAGGCGTTAAGCAGGTTAGGATCATTTCTTAGTAATGCCTTATCTGTAGAATGTCCGTTGGCAATATTCACAAATGATTCTGATAAGTCTATTCCAAAAACAGCGCAGCCATTTGCTCGAAGTAACTGGCAGGTTATCTGTCCAAGAAGTCCAAGACCGATAACACATATTTTTTCGCCGATCCCGGCTTCTGCCTGTCGTACACCCTGCATAGCTATTGCACCAAGGGTAGTGAACGCGGCATCTTCTGAACTTACCAAATCGGGGATCTTTATAACAAGATTTTGGGGAACAGCAACAATCTCTGCATGGGATGCATAATCTACACCTGCGCAAGCAACTCTGTCTCCAACTTTGAATAGTCCGTTGGTGTCCATGCTTGACAGAACAACTCCACTGGCACTGTACCCCAAGGCTTTTAACGAATCCAGTTTAGCCCTTACTTTGGTGAGTGTAGCTTTGAAGCCCTCCTTTTTTATATTCTGAATCACTTGTGCAACAAGATCGGGCCTTTGCCTGGCTTTATTTAGCAAGTTAGCCTGTGCAACTTTCACAGTACCTCTTTCGGTTCCGGCACTAATCAATGAAAAGTGATTTTCGATTAGTACCATACCTTCTGAGAGTGCCGGAAGTGGTACATCATCAATATACAATTCGCCTGTCTTAAAATTCTGTATTACTTGTTTCATTATTTTTTATTTAACTTCTTTTTCCTATAAGGTTATGATTTTATTCTTTGATTTTCTGAACGAGTAATTGAAATTTATTGATCTTACTATATTCAACTTTATCTACTTCAACAATTTCAATTTCCAGGCCTTGCCCTACTTTTACAACCAGCTCTTTAAATAGTTTTTCTTTTACTTCAGCTGTAAAGCTTTTTTCAGGAACTACACGTACAATTAATTTCCCCTTTTCTTGCTGGTAGTATTGTATATTCTGAATATAATTGTAGATGCCGTTATGCAAATTCAGAGCGGTGGTAGTGATGATAGAATTATCAGATTTATATATCCTGTCTCCATGCCACCTGCCCTTTATGTTGGCAAACGTTACCCCAATGTGACCACATTGGGGGCACACATTGCCCACAAACTCTGCAAAATCGCCTGTGCGGTACCGGATGAAAGGCATTTTTGTATTTATAAAACCCGTGCCTACTAGTTCGCCGGTTTCACCGGGAGTGGTAATAGGTTTGTCATTCGTATCCACGATTTCTGTATAACCGTAAAAAGGGTTTGAATGAAAGTTTTCACAGGTGCTGCCCTCTCCCGCAAGTATAAGTTTTTCGCTGTGCCCAAACCATGTATACATCCTGTATTTCAGCACCGACTGAATAAGTTCTTTCTGACGGGGCAAAATATTTTCACTACCGCAGAAAAAAGTTTTTATCGTAGTCTGTTGCCCGGTTTTATGCAAATGGTTGGCAAAAATATAAGCAGCACTAGGATAAGCATGTAAAAATTTTAATCCCGTACTGTTGATATGTTCAACTATAAAATCCATGTACTGCGGCGTTAGCGAAAAATTATCGTACTGGTATTCCTTTAATAAAGGGTCAACTGTAAATTTTTTTCCCTGTAACCTGTGGTTTCTCAACACTGCCCTGTAGTCTGAAATTTTAAATCCTGTTTTAGACCAGTTATTGGTCATCCAAAACCACTCAAATCCCTTGCGGTTTTTATTAATAAAAAAACCTAAAGGTTTTCCGGAAGTACCACCAGTGGTAACATAATCTGCACCTAATTTTGTAATGATCATTTTTTCGCCAGAGGCCAGCACAGTTTCCTTATCAATAAATGGAAGCTCGTGTATTTTAGGTAATGCTGTACCGAGGTGCTTATAAAATGGTGTTTGTGAAGCAAGCTTAAATATACCCTGCAATTTTTCCTGTTGGTAAGATTGTACAAAATCCATTTTATCTGCAGCAGTTTCAAATGCAGTAAGTATTTTTTGGGCAGCCCGGTAAGACTCTCCAAAAACAAATTGTTCTGGCAGCAGGCTTGCTATTTTTTTTACTACACTACTCATTCCGGTATTTATTCAATTTCTGATAAATATTTATGACTTAATTCCAAACATAAAAAAGCCCAGAGTTTAGATGAGTGATCTATATTTTCCTCTGTATGTAACCTAAAACATTTTTTTATCACATTGATATCAATAAAATCTTTTTGCACGGAATTATTGATGGTAAATTCTAAAAGGCCTTTAAGTTCATTGGATAACCATTTTCCGATGGGTAAATCAAAACCAACTTTTTTCCGGTAAATAAGATCGTGGTCTAAATATTTTGCAGCCAGTTTTTTTACCAGGTATTTCGGAGTTTTATCTTTCATTAATATATCCTGGCTTATCCCAGCTGAAAAATCTACCAATTGGTGCGCTAAAAAAGGTACCCTTAGTTCAATGGCTGTTCCGCTGGTGGACCTGTCGGATCTTGTTAAAACGTCATTGGGTATCCTGTCTTTAATATCCAGGTCCATGGCATGTTTTAAATCAAAAGCTTTTGAAGCTTTGTCTTTATCAAATGCTGGTAGTAATTGTGCCAGCAAATGTGGTTCAAATATCATTGCGGTGCCATAAAATACAGGGTTCTTAATGGAGTTATACAAAAAATTATACCGCTTAGAATTATTTTTATAAAGTGATAATAAAGTATTTTTTAAAGGGGCATACTTTCCAATCTTATTATAAATATCCTGCGACCAGTTAAAATATTTATATGAATTATAACCTGCAAAAAGTTCATCACTTCCTTCTCCTGCAAGCAATGCCCTGTAATTTTTACTGCTGGCGTATTCAGATATTTTATATAACAGTAAGGCAGAAGGGTCGGCAACAATATCATCCTGTATGGCAATCCAGTCAGTAATGCTGTTAAGAAAATCGCCGGCATCAACTTTTATTTCGTTGTACCCAATATTGTATTGCTTACAAACCTTTTTTGCGTAAGCCGATTCGTCATATTTTTCATCGTGAAACGCTACTGTAAAAGCATTCAGATTGTTGGTTTGTTTTGATGTTAACGCAGCCACTAAAGAAGAATCCACACCACCACTGAGAAAAAGCCCGACAGGTACATCTGCCACCAACCTGTTTCTTATAGAGTCATTTAATAATTCTTCAATTGCTTCTATTGTTTCTCCTTCGTTGGTATAAAGTTCCTGAACAGGTTTACGTTCCCACCATTTTTTTATTTCGCCGTATTGTTTATTTTTTGAATCAAACTCTAAAAAGGACCCCGATGGCATTTCAAAAATATCATCAAAAATTGTATCCGGTGCTTTAAAAGCCCGGTTAAGGTAAAACTGCCATATTTTTTCGTGGTTCAGTTTTTTATTGGAAAATATCACTAATGGAGTAATAGTGGATGCAAATGCAAATACTTCATCTGTATTGATAAAATATACCGGCTTAATTCCTATTCTATCGCGGCATAGGGTTAAAACCTGGCTGTTATTGTTGTAATATCCAAAGCCAAACATTGAGTTTGTCTTTTTTAAAAATTCAATATACTCCACATGAAGACCTTTAAGCAATACTTCAGTGTCAGATTTCTTTTCATATTTTTCGTTGCTGAACTTAAGATCACGGTAATTATAAACCTCCCCGTTATAAGTAATAGAACCTCGTTCATCCTGCATCGGCTGGCTGGCATTTCCAATATCAATTATCGACAACATGTTATGAAAAAAGAATAAACCAGGTGCCACTTCCAATTTATTAAAATCGTCAGGGCCACGTTGATGCTGTTTTACTTTAACAAGTTGTTCAAACTTGTTTAAGATCGTAACATTTATTTGTTTTTTAAAAAAAATACCAGCTATGCCACACATTTAAATCAGTTTTTATTGAGTAATACTATAAACAATTTTCAAATTTTAATAGCCCCCCGGAAAAATACATACCTGATAGCTTCTACTATAAATTTGACTGTTATATAAATTTGAAATATTCAATAACGTTCTTTACTATTTTTTCAGCAGTAAATTTTTCAGACAGAATCAAATTGTTCTGTTTCATTTTATCTTGTAAAGATTTATCACTTAAAAGCCTTGAAATTTGTAGGGCTAATTGCGGTGGATTTTTTGCTTCTACCCACAAGCAATTTTCATACTCCACCATATAATCTGCTGCAGCCCTTATATTAGTAGTTATTACAGGCTTGCCTGCACCCACTGCCTGGAAAACAGCCATGGGAAAACCCTCTTCATGATACGTAGGCAAGATCAATATATCGCAATTAGCATAAAAATACCGGGCTTCATTTTCCGAAATATGGCCTGTAAAATGCATATTATCTGTTAACTGATATGTTTCAATCAGTGCTGTGACTTCATTAACTAATGGCCCATCTCCCAAGCAAAATAACTTAAAATCAGAAGTGGTATTTTTTAATAATTTACAGGCTTCTATAAGGTCAATAATTCCTTTGGGCTTGATAAATCTTCCAACAAATAATAAAATCAGTACATTTTCAGCCAGTTCAAATTTAGCTTTAAAAGCAGGGTTAGGAATATAAAGGTTTTTGTCAATTACATTAGCAGTAACCTGCACTTTATTGGGTGGTAAGCCAATACTTAAAAAACTTTTACGTTCTTCTGATGACAGTACAAGTAAAAGATTTGCTTTTTTGAAAACGTATTTTTGAAAAAGATTTGTTTTTGAAAATATAAAGCGATTTTGAGCGCCATGAATTTTTAAAACAATTTTAATGTTCTTACTATATCTTTTTAAAATAAAAATAGTAATCGAGTCTCTTACTAGAGTTTTAAAATCAAGGCCCGTATTTAAATAAACAATATCACTTTTTTGCTCCGCAGCTTTCTTTTTTATTTCAATTGCGTTTTTAATAACAAGCCTGAAGCTTTGGAAAAATCCGTTAGCAGAACCCCAGTTGCCATAAGTACATATGCCTGTTTCAAAGCCTAATTTTTGAAATTCATTTATTTCAGATTCTGCAATTTCTACATGGGTAGTACGATGTATTCCAAATAATATTTTCATTCTTTTTATAAACGACTGACGATTTAATTTCCGTGAGAAAATGTCATCGGCTACTTTTTTGTTTTTAAATTTGTGAAGCCTTTTAAAAAATAATTATTAAAATAAGTTCTTCATACAGGCATTATATAACCTCTTTAGTTTTAATAACTCTTGCTGGATTTCCAACCACTATTGAATTTGAAGGTATGCTTTTTGTTATCACAGTACCTGCTCCAATCGTGCTGTTCCTGCCAATAACGATTTCTCCTATGATAATAACATTTGCACCAATGTCAACATGGTCTTCAATAACCGGGCTACCTGAACCCGAATAGGAATTACCAATTGTGGTACAATGCCTGAGCACACAATTTTCACCTATTACAGCATCACAGTTAATCACTAACGCTTGGCCATGATACAGCACTAAATTTCTGCCAGCCTTCAACTTCCATGGTATTTCTATACCCAGTATCCAATCTATAAAAAATTTGTAAAAAATCAGGTAGGGTAAACCTATATACTTTAAATATTTTCTTTTTGAGCATCCATTGGCTATTCTAAAAAAAAACAGCACCAGTTTACCCTTTGTATTATTTTTGTTGGCTTTCCAGTCCTGAAAAATAAAATATATAAAATTCATCAAATTATTTTGTGCTTTTAAACTATAATTCAGTAGTTGCCACTAACACTTTTTCTACAATAAACTCTTGTGTGTAAACCTGCAATAGTATACTTAACTCTTTTGATTAATACACAGGTAGAATTGATGTATTCATTAAAAAATGAAAAATTATCTTATATTACTTTTGATAAAAGCTGCCACTTCAGCGGCTTTATCCAAATAATTGAATTTCTGTATTGCTACAGCTTTGCTTTGCTGACCAACGGCCAATGCCTTTTCGTAATATTCGAAAATGTATTCAATTTTCTGTGCTATTGCTACAGCGTCATTGGGTTCAACAATAAAAAGAGATTCGTTATCAACAAAATAGTCCGCAATATCGGTTACCCTGGTTGCAATAATTGGCTTTGCTGTCATACAATATTCTCCCAGCTTCCACGGAAAGCCATAATTGGCATATGGGCTGTTTGTTCTGCAAACGAATAATACATTTGCCAATGTGTTGTAACATAATAGTTCGTCTGCATTTACAAACCCCACCATTTGCACTTTATCTTCTACCCCATATTTTTTTATATGGTTTTTAATATTATTCATGATTGCATCACCGTATCCTTTTCCCGTCATTACGAAAACAGTATCGGGGTATTTTTTTACAATAGTCGCAAAAGCTTCAATAAGATAAAAAAGGCCATCCTTTTCACCAAACGTTCCACCATAAACCAGTATGCGCTTACCCTTAAAAGCTACTTCCATTTTTTGTTTAAGGGTTGTAAATGACTTCTTGCTGAGATTCTCTATGTAACTATTGTATGAAACAATTATAGGGCTTAATAAAATTTTGCTTTCAGGTAAATATCTCAGGTAATCATTTTTTAAATTCTTAGAGATAACAATAAGTCCGGTTGCAATTTTGGGAAAAAGCCATTCTGATAATCGCTGACTTTTATAATTAAGAAAACCAGGAATTCCCTTGTAATCTTCATTTAAGGATGCTTTTTCAACCAACCAAAAAAATATAGGTATCTTAAACAGCAGGCAGGTAATTATTACTGGGAAATCTCTTAAAGTATCTACTATTCCTCCCATTATTACAGCATCTACCTTTTTCTTTTTATTACGTTTATAAATAAGAACTGCTGTTTTTATTACTGCAATAAAATTATCAAGGAAACGAAATATTTTTTTAATAGGTTTACTTTCTTTTACAAAATAATAAGGTATATCATCAAAGTGCCCATATTTATTTTTACTTGAAGCTAATGCTTCTCTTTTTTTGCCATATGGAACTATCAGGAATGGGTTTTCTCTTCCTTCCCTTAAACCTTTCATGAACAAAGTTATTTGAGCACTGTGAGCACCACCAAAAGGAAAATCAACAGAATCTACTAATAACAAATTCATTTTTCACCTGATTTATTCATGCCTTTTCTATTTACATTATTTAAAAGGCGGCTATTAATTTATATATATATCTGGCCTGAAAATGAAAACAATATTTTATTCATAACCAGTTGCATAATATAATTTCCACAGTATTATTTTTAATTAAGACTGTATTATCTGTCAAATTCATTTCTCCCCCTCCGTTGCTTTATCAGTGCTGTCAAAAAAAAATTTGGCAGGTAATTTTGCAATCTCCTTACATGGATTACCAGCAGCAATTACATTCGCCGAAATACTTTTTGTTACTACACTATTAGCACCAATTATGCTATTTTCTCCAATTTCAACGCCTTTTAAAACAACAGCGTTAATACCTATCCACACATTATCTTTAATAATTACTGGTTTTGGCTCTCCTACTCTTGAATCATCAAGGTGCCAATCTGAATCTGTTATTAAAGTGTTGGCGCCACAACGTACATTTTTGCCTAATTTAATTGAAATAAAAGCTCCTATTACAGTACCACTAAACCCAGAGCAATCTCCAATTTCTATTATTGCCTCTTCCGTAAGAGTTGATATCATACACGGCCTGTCTATTCCAATCTGATTAGAATTTGGTCGTGAAAGAAATTCACAGTTGTTGCCTATTTGAATGCTAGAGTTTGGATATCTTTTGAAATAACATTTACCATTGAATTTTGCATTCCTTCCAATCTTTACACCCCACCATGCTGCATATAACAAATTTCTTTTTCCAAAAAACACATGTATTCTTTGAAAAAGAGCATTAGAAGTATGCGATAAGTTCCTGAATTTCATTACAAATTAAAATCTGTGGTATAACGACTTGATATTAAAATTTATTGTTGTTTTACTTCTTATTTCATCTTGGAAATAAACATTTTCGAAATTCATCTCTTATTATTTCACTATCTTCTCTTTCAAGAGCAATTTTTTGAGCTTTTTCAGCCAATTTCTTTCTTATTTCAGCATCCTTGTACAATGTACGTATTGCATTAATTAAGACAACTTTATTTCTTTCAGTAACTACATATCCCCATTTATCTTTAAGAGCATACTTTGTAATTGCGGCTTGTTCATCTCCGTAAACTAGTATTGGCGTTCCGGAAATCATGTATTCGCTTACTTTAGTTGGAAATGAATATTTTAAAAATTGTATACTTTTCTCATCGAAATCCTGGGGAAGCAGGAGTAAGTCAACGCTTGCAAATTTATCCGGAAGATCCGCATACTTTATTGGCTGTATCCATTTTATATTTTCGTTTACGGCAACTAATTTATTCAGTTCTTCCAAATCGCCGGTTTGAATCTCAAATACAATATTTTTATTAGTTATTGCAATTTCGTTAACAGAATCTGCCACATCTGCAATTGAACTTCTTATTCCAGAGCCAATACGTCCGGCATATAAAATAGTGAATTTATCTTTTAGAGAATAATTTTTTTCTACAGGTGGCTTCCAAAAATTAACATCAATGGGATTATGAAAGGGTATAAAAATCTTGTTGTACCGCAATTTATATTCTTCACTCATGGCTGTACAAATACTCATAAGAGTAGTAGATTTGTTCAGCAAATTTCTAAACCCCTTGTCAATAGTATTCTGCCAGTAGTTGTATAAAATACCTGGTCGATTAATTGTAAGTGGCCAATCATCCATTATATGAATTGCAATTGATTTTTTAGTTTGTTCATGCAGCTGGTCTACAAATCGTATTAATTCCAATGATGCCAGCTGGGTATATATAATATCGGGATTGTAATCCTTTACCCAGGCTGAAAATTCTGGAGTAATTTTTATTTTGTAAAAAAGATTATACACTCCGAAAAAGTGTAATATTGCAATTAAATTTTTATATACCACTTTATATTTTCCAGCGGTTCTTCCTTGTGTTTCATTACCCGTTATACTACTATTATTTTGGCCGGTCTGTATTATGCCACACTTAATTGGAGGAAGAAAAAAACTAAAGGGAAAAGGGTGTAATTTATTTTTATATCCCAATTGATAATAAGTATTACAAACTGAAACGTCAACGCTTCCTAATAAGTTATCATTGGTTGCAACGGCTATTTTATCTTTTGGCCAACCTTTGAATAAATTAGAAATAGTTACACCACCGCCACTATTCTTATTAAAAGTTTGCCCGATTATTAAAATTTTGGGATATGCCATGCTGCTGTAATTGTTAAAGCAATTCTGAAATTACTGCTGAAAATATCTTTTAATTGTACTGTCAGACAAATTTCTAATTTTTGGTGAATAGCAAATCCCAACATTTATCCAAATGATGATATAATACATACTAAAACTTGTAACAATTCTGGGATATGTGTAAAATACCCACAATAACATAAAAATTGCCGATCCCTTGCACAATATATTGGATGACTTAAAGAGCCCCTTATAAATAGCGGGAAAAATAATAATACCTAACAAGATAATATTAACCCAACCCCCATTTAATATAATTTGCAAATAACCTGTTTCAATCACTTTTCTTTGAAAAGTAATATTGGTTGGATCATCAATTACCGTTTCACAATAATATGTACCATTAAACCCCTTACCAAAAACCCATTCTATGGGTTTCATATCAGCTTTCATTGCCAACTCAACACCAGTTCTTGTATCATCATCGGCACGTTGCTGAAGATTATTAAACATAGAAGGCAACTTAATATTAGACATAGAAAGGCTTATAAAAAGTGCAAAAAATACTGAGAGAAAAATAATCAAAGTAGTTCTTTTTGTATATATGAGATATACCATTAAAATGCCTAGTAATGTGGTAACGCTCATAAGCAATGCGCCTCTCCTGGCTCGGTAGATCACTAAATACAGGCTAATAAACATGACTGCAAATGAAAACAACTTTTTTGGATTAGTCAGGTAAATATATGTGACCAGGGTATAAGTAAGCGGATAAGCTAAATAAAGAAAAAAAGTATCCGCATCATATTGTGCTTCCCAGTTTCTCCAATCGGGTGTCATTAGAATTTCAATGAAAATGCTGAAGAAATAAATAAACATCACACCGTAAATGAAAAGAAAGGAAAACAATCTTTTATACAACTGTAATTTTCTGGGAAACAAAATTACCAGCGGAACCAGATATGTAAAAATGTTATAAATGGGGTCAAATAAAATAGATTTTATATAGTTAAAATCAGACTTCAGCCCTCTTATTACTGTTATTACCCCATAAATAAGAATAATTTTAAAAACAGTTTCTAAATATTTATCATCGAATTTTAACTTGATTAATCCAATTGCGCCGGTAACTAATAAGACTAAACCTACAAGTTGTATTCCCTGTAAAGTAGTTGCCTCAATCGCTTTAACGGCACTCATCGTAGGTATGTAACCCATTGTATAAATAATTATCCCATAACCAAAAAAATTAATGTTTCTAAGTTCCGTTTTTGTCAGGTCAAAATCATTTGATATAGCAGCAATTTTATTGTTGCTTCTGGCTTTTAATATACTTGCTTTTTTGAATTTTATTTTTGTGATCAAAACTATTTTTTAAATCTACCCCCTTGACAGGATCTTATTTTGAATTAATAATCGAATTGCGAAGAGTCCATAACAGGTTATCTATAAAAACATCCAGGCAATATAATATCAGGTTTATTTAATACGTTTTTTTTATCCAGTTCATGTGGAAAGGAACTACTAAATGACTTATGACTTATTCTATCTTTTCTTATAAATGTAAATTCCAACAATGGGGGAATTTCAAATCCTTTATGAGCCACATTTTTATAAAAATTATTAGGGTGAATATGAACGATCTCAAAATCTTTCAACAACTTATAAAAGCAAGATGAAATCAATTCAAATCCAATCGGGTCAAATAAACTTTCCAAATTATGGAATTCCACTATTATGATCCTGAATCTTTTTAAAACTTCGCTTGGTGTTTCAATTAAAACACTATATTCTCCACCTTCTATATCCATTTGCAATATCATTTCGTTATCCCCGGCTATAGCATTTTTTTGTATCCAATGCTCAAGATTAATAAAGTTGGGTTGATTTTCAAATCCAATAAAAATTTTTTCGAATGAAAAGAACTCATTGGTAATGGGTGCTTTCTCCACCGAGAAATCTGCCAGGTAAGATTTTATTCCCCTCCCTGCCAGTTCATTTTCAAAGTGTGCTGCAAAATTAACACCTGGTGAAAAGCAGGTTTGCATGCCGTTTAAATCATCGGGTACCAGATATCCGCCATCTTCATCACCACCCATCCTGATCAATTTATGATTAGATGTTACCGGCCGTATTTTATTAAAAAAGAATTTTAATTTTTCCTTGTTGGTAGTCCTTGAAACAAAAAAGTTTAATCTCAGCAATAAGTTTTTAAAAAAGTCTATCAAAGCGTCTCTCATTTTTAAATTTTTATTTTATCTACGAAAAAATTAAGGTAAAACAGGTTGTTCGTTAATGCCAAAACTGAAAATTATTTATACCAAATTTTAGCTTTGGATTTTTTATAAAAAATTTTATAATATTGGATTGGTGCAATTGTATATCCAAATATATTTGAAATAATAGCAGAAATTAATACAGATTGTACACCGAAATGAAACCTTTTAATTAATAAAATTGACAATGCCAAAAAACCAATGGAAGTGAAAATGATCATCACAAACTGGATATGGATTGCACTTATTCCGTTAAGTACAAAAACAAAGATGTTTGCAAATATTGCGGTGCAAAAAAAGATTAAACACAACAGAGAAACATTAAACTCAATATGTACTGTGTTTTTTCCAAGCCAAAGCTCGTACACTTTGTTAGAGAATATGAGCATCACAATCCCTGTTAATACAAAAGGGATGAGGATTAAAAGATATTTTTTTACTGCATTTTTTATCCAGTCAAAATCGCCGGTGTTATAGGCATAAGTCACTCCACTCCAAAAAGGACTCAGCAAAATCAAAAAGCCCATCTGCAGTGTAAAGAAATACCTGTAAGCAATATTATAAGAGGTAACTTCTGTGGTATTAAAGTACCTGGCTATCAAAAACATACTCGATTCAAACTGAACAATAACGGCAATTTGAAGTACAAAAAACTTCAGCCCTATTTTCATAATATCCTTTGCATATTCCTTTTTTACAAATTGTAAAGCCGGTTTATATGTTTTAAATTTACCGTTAAAAAACCAAATATTTGCCCCCACCAAAACAAGTGTTGGAGCGATTCCCGATGCCAGTCCTAAGTACAATAACGACCCCTGGGTTAGTTTTGTAAGTGTAAAAATTAATGCTAGTGAAAACAGTTGCCCCAGCATTTCAAGTAATGAAGCCTTGGCTGGTTGCTGGTCTGCTATCAAAATAGTATTGATGAGCCTGAAAATAAATTGTGAACAGAAATAAGTGAATATAATTATAGCTAACCTGGACACCTGCTGTTCCATCTCAGTGGGCAGGTTCAGTAAACTGTGCCAGCTTATAAACTGGTTAACAAACAATAAAAGCAGCCATAGCACAAAAAAAATGATGCCGATATAATAATAAGCAGTGCTGATATATACCTTGGCAACTTCTATATCCCCCTTTGCTTTGGCTTCTGCAAATTTATTTCTGAGGCCATGTGTAAACCCAATGTCAAAAAAAGAAATCCATGCAATCATAGAGCTGAGTGTAAGCCATATTCCATATTGCGAGGGGTTAATGTAGTTAATAGTAAGCGGCACTGCTATCAATCCTATTGCAATACTTACACCCTTAATAATTATCGAGCTGAGAATATTTTTTTTAGCTTCCAGGCTCCTTTCGTGACCCTTGGTAAAAAAATTTTTTGCATATTGCCAGGTATATCCAATAATTTTTTTAATAGACATTAGTTTCAGTGTTTTTCAAGAATAGCATTCCTGAAGAGGCAAACATATTAACATGGGCTACTTACTTAATCCTCAGTATCGAGAAAAATCGTTGTGCTGGCACTAAGATTTTACTTGTAAAGTGAGTTAGTTTTGATTAATACTTTTTTTGAATAATCTTCAGGTCATTTTCCACCATTTCCTTAACCAGGCCTACCAAGTCGTATTTAGGTGTCCACCCAAGTCTTTCTTTTGCTTTAGTACTATCTCCAATCAATAATTCCACTTCTGTTGGGCGGAAATATGCGGAATCCACTGCTACCACTTCTTTACCTATCGGAAGTTGATAAGCCGGATTATTACATGCTGCAACAGTTGCACTTTCCTCTACTCCTTCGCCTGTAAAATTTAACTGGACGCCTACTTCATTAAAAGCAAGTTTGATAAAATCTCTAACACTGGTAGTAATACCAGTTGAAATAACAAAATCTTCTGGTTTATTTTGTTGTAGGATCAGCCACATGGCTTCCACATAATCTTTTGCATGCCCCCAATCCCTCTGTGCATTGAGATTCCCTAAATATAAAGTATTTTGCAATCCATTGGCAATGGCAGCAACTGCCATTGTAATTTTTCTTGTAACAAAAGTCTCTCCACGCAATGGACTTTCATGATTAAATAAAATACCATTACATGCAAACATACCATATGCTTCACGATAGTTCACCACTATCCAGTAAGCGTATAATTTAGCAACGGCATAAGGACTTCTTGGATAAAACGGGGTAGTTTCTCTTTGTGGAACTTCCTGAACCAAACCATACAATTCCGAAGTTGAAGCCTGATAAATACGTGTCTTTTTTTCCATACCTAAAATACGTAATGCTTCCATTAATCGCAAAGTTCCAATTCCATCCGCATTTGCAGTATATTCAGGTGTATCAAAACTTACTTTTACATGGCTCATTGCCGCAAGGTTATATATTTCATCAGGCTGTGTTTCCTGTATGATGCGTATAAGGTTAGTACTGTCCGTCATATCACCATAATGCATGATAAACATTTGTTTATATTCATGCCTGTCCTGATACAGATGATCAATACGGTGGGTATTTATTAAGGATGACCTTCGTTTTATACCATGTACTTTATATCCCTTTTCTAAAAGCAATTCAGCAAGGTAAGCACCGTCTTGTCCGGTTACACCAGTAATTAATGCAGTCTTCATTTCTTGTGTTTATAATATAATTGGAATTTGCTGTATTAGCAGGTAACTGAAGATAGTTGTCGTTTGGTCAAAAAATCCTGATAAGCTTTTTCTAATCCTTCTTTAAGGCCCGTTTTATGATGCCATCCTAATGTATGTATTTTGGATACGTCTAATAATTTACGAGGGGTGCCATCAGGCTTCGATGTATCAAATACTAAATCTCCTTCATAATTTGTAACTTTTTTAATTAACTCCGACAGCTCTTTAATGCTAATATCTTCTCCACAACCAATATTAATAATTTCTTTATCGTTGTAATTTTCCATTGAAAAAAGGCAAGCGTCTGCTAAATCATCTGCATATAAAAATTCTCTTCTGGGATTTCCGGAACCCCATATTATCACCTCTTTTAAACCCAACAGCTTAGCTTCATGAAACCTTCGGATTAATGCAGGAAGAACATGTGAATTTTGTGGATGATAATTATCATTTATACCATAAAGATTGGTAGGCATAAGACTAATATAGTTAGCCCCATATTGCTCCCTGTAACTTTCACATAATTTAATACCGGCAATTTTTGCAATGGCATAAGGCTCATTTGTATATTCCAATGCTCCCGATAAAAGATATTCTTCCTTAATGGGTTGTGGTGCCATTTTTGGGTAAATGCAAGAACTGCCTAAAAAAAGTAACTTACTTACATTGTTATTAAAAGCAGCATGTACAATATTGGCCACTATTAAAAGGTTATCATACAAAAAATCGGCACGATATGTATTATTGGCAACTATACCGCCAACTTTGCCTGCAGAGAGAAATACAAATTTTGGCTTTTCCTGAGTAAAAAAAAATTCAACGGCAGCCTGATTACGTAAATCCAGTTCTTGTGAAGTTTTATATACCAGATTAGTAAATCCTTTTTTTTCTAAAATTCTTACTATTGCCGAACCAACTAATCCCTTATGTCCAGCTATATAAATTTTATCTGTTGCTTTCATCATGACTGTGCAAAAATATAATCTTGTGCTTTTTGTTCCCTTCCAAAAAAGTTATCGCCCTTAACTTCAGCAATCATTGCAAAACCTAACGATGGAAGATTTACTTTTATTGTTTTATTTTTAACTGCAACCAGATTTCCCTCAATTTCATAAGCAGAACGATACATACTTATTTCAGAAACATTACTGCTAACAGCTAATTTTTCTAATTTAATATCCCGGTAATCGGCGGAAAACTCCCTAATGCTGTTTATTTCAGCTTCGGTAATAACAGCTGGCTTACCAAGCCAATGTAAAAGACTAATAACACCTTCCATATTTTTAAGTAAAGTTAGCGCCTGCTCTGTAGCCTTTACAAAAACATAGGATTTAAACAAGGGTTTGTTTACTACTTTTTGCCTCCAGGATTTTTGCACATCTGTACAAATAACTGGGGCAAAGTTTTCAATTTTCTTTTTTGTTAATAAACCTGCAACCTTTTTTTCAGATTGCGGCTTGGTGTAAACGACATACCAATTTTTCTGCATAACCATTTTTTTGAAATTAGAAATGTGCAGTTAATCAGATAATGGAGAGGCTAGTTAGTCAGATACTTGGAAGCTGGTAGTTAATTTAGATAGTTGGAACGGTAATTAAAAGGATATAGAGAATCAAATATAGTACTTAATTATGGCTTCGCCAATCTCAGTCACAGTTTAATATGAATAAGTTAAGTTATTTTTCATTTGAATTGGATATTTTTTTATTAAGATGCTTTTTTTGTTTTTCTACCTCTTTCCTTGTTACCATATACATAATCATAGCCATAGCCATAATTGCTTTTAAAAACTCCTTTTGTTTTAACACCGTTAAATATAATGGCTGGATTATTTAACGGGTTAATTTGATTATTTTCATCCAATCGATTAACCAGCATTTTAGGAGTATAATTGTGCCTGATAACATATAAAGTGGCGTCGCACAATTCTGATAAAATATAAGCGTCAGTTACTAATACTATAGGAGATGTATCAATAATAACCATGTCAAAATGGCTTTCTAAATAATCAATTAATGATTTTACCTTTCCCCCAGCCAAAAGCTCTGAAGGATTTTCAGGCAAGCTACCTGCAGAAATAAAATACAGGTTTTCCTGTGTGTCAACTTTATTAATAATCTGCTCAGCTGTTTTTTCGCCCGTCAAAAATTCTGTTACGCCATTTTCATAATTAACATTCAATGTTTTTGAAAGTGTTGGATTATTTAAATCCATATCCACCAAAACTACTTTTTTTCCGGTAAGTGAAATACTTATGCCAAGGTTGGCAGCAATAAAACTTTTTCCTTCGCCAGATATACTGGAAGTAAGCAATAATTTTTTATGTGAGGCGTCTATACCCAAAAACGATAAGGAAATCCTCAGTTTTCTAAACTCTTCTGCTATGAAGCTTCTGGTGCCTTTTTCAATTACCAACGGCGAGTCTGTCTTTTCATATGCTATTTCCCCTATAACAGGAATGGAAGTCATTTTTTCAATCTCACTACGGTACATAATTTTACCGGTTAAAAAATCCTTAGCTATTATCACTCCAGCAAATAAACCAATACCACTAACAAGTGCCATTAAATAAATCATCTTCGCTTTAGGGCTTACCGGATTTTTTTCAGCCAAAGCAGTATCAATTACTTTACTTCCTGAAGAAATGGAAGCAAGTTTTAATTCAGCATCCTGCTTCTGTTGCAACAAGGTCTGATATAAATTGTTTTTACTTTGCTGATGTCGGCTGATATCCATCAGGTTACGCTCTTTAACAGGGTAGGAACTTAATTTGGATGTAAACCCACTGCTGGTAGCACTTAAGCTTCGCCTGGTTACGTCAATACTGGACAGCTGGCTTCTTATATTAGTTAAGATATCTGGTTTTAATTTATTGATCTGGTTTTCAATTGCAAGTAATTTGGGATTTTTTTCTCCAACTGTTTTCTTTAACCTATCATATTCCTGTTGCTGCGTATACAACTGGCTGGTAAGAGTGCTTAGGTTAGGATCGGTAATGCCAAACGTAGATGGTACTAAAGCACTGCCCTGATTTTCATTCGCTTTGCTGGTGGCATATTTTTCAATCTGGTTAAGTACAGCAGCCTGATTGTTTAATTCGCCTAATCGTTGATCAATTACAGCGGCATTCTGTATTAAAATATGGCTTTGTTCTGGGATATTTATGGCATTAGTGCCAGATCTGAAGTTTTGTATTTTTTTCTCTATAGAATCTATATCATTACCTAAAATAGCCAACTGTTCATTGATGAATATAAGCGCATTTTTTGATAAATTATTTTTATCCTCTACCGATTTTTTCTCGTAAATATCCAGCAGGGTATTTAAAATAATTTCCGCTCTTTGTGGGATTTGATCTTTATAACTCAAATCTACCAGGGCCGAAACCCCGCCAAATACACTTAAATTTGTTGACAGTACAACAGCAACTTTTCTGGGTTCATACAAAGAAAAGAAAAGCTGCTTGTCATTTTCAAACGAAGGGCTATAATTTTTATTAACAGAAAACCTTAATGTGCCATAAGCGGTATTTACCATTTGATTGAGCGGATATTTATCTTTATTGGCCAAAGTTACAGTTGAATCATTTTTGTTATAATAAAAATCAACTTCATTTACCTCTTTAATAGAGTCAGGATTTTTAGCCTCTACAATTATTGGCGAAATTTGATAAGCATCCCCAGATTTTACTTTTCCTTTCTGTGATAGAGGGGCATAAAGTCCCAGTCTTTTTACCACTTCTTCCATCAATGATCTTGATTGAAGTACCCTTATTTCATTGTCGCTATTTTTCTTTGATTCAAAAAAACTTACTGACTGTAAAGTTTGCCCATCATCACTACCCTTTCTGTTATCCTTAATTAACAAAGATGCATGAGCTGCATACACCGGAGTGGTGTACCTTAAAAAAATATAAGCCCCAACCAGTGAAAGAAAAACAAAAACTATAAGCAATGGCCAGTAAGGCAAAAATTTTGAAATTAATTGCTGAATAGAATTCGTTTCTTTCTTTTCGACTTCATTGCCACTATATTGATCGTTTATTTGTCTCACTTGAAATTACAGTTTTGTATTACCTAATTACTCTGTCAAAAATTATGAAAAAGAAAGATAGGCCGGTTAATAGGATGGGCAATATTTGTTGTGTCCTTCCAGTCATTGCAACTCTGGCTTTATTTGGTCCGACGTAAATCACATCGTTAGGCTTTAAATAGAAATATTCTGAATTAAGAAAATCACTTGAATTAAGATTAATGTGCCTGGTTTTTCTAACCCCATCTTCTTCTCTAATTAATAAAACATTATCTTTTTTCCCGTATATTGATATATCGCCTACTAAGCTCAATGCTTTAATTAGAGAAATTTTTTCGTTGGGTACGTTTATCACTCCCGGAGCAGTAACTTCACCTAAAACAGTAATCTCAAAATTAAGATACCGAATATCCACCAATGGTTCGATTAATAATTTTTTCGAAATTATAGAGTTGGTTATTTTTTCTTTCAATTCTTTTTTTGTTAAGCCTGCCGCCATTATTTTTCCTAAAACAGGCATTTCAATATACCCCTCAAGATTAATAAGGTATCCTACAAATTGTTGGCCTCTTGTTCTTCCGGTACCACCATTCAAATTAGCATCGTCCCTTACAAATGGATTAAATATTTCAGAAGCTTCGGCACTCAAACTGCTTATCGCTATACTAATAAAATCATTTGACTGCAATGGAGCTTCAATTGTGCCAATCATCTTCCTATATGTAGTATCCTTTGCATTTTGAAAATATGCAATTTTATTTGAAGTGGTGCAGGATGCACAAAATAGTATACAAACCAATGAAGTTAATAAAAGAAACCTAGTTCCCATATTGCGTGATTTAGGGTTTAAAGCAAATATATTTGTCTTTGGGACGTGGTTTTACACAAAATATTGAATGAGAGTGGCTTTAGCACGGATTAAGAATCTCAATTAAAGGTAAGCTGATTGACTATCGTTAGTCTAAATCAGATTGTAAAAATACTACAAAAAAAATAAAATCAAAATAAAATTATTATTACCTCCATTTTTTATCTTATATTAAATAAATGCATAATTTTAAATTTCAATTGCTTCTGATAGAAGCTTTCGTAGTTAAAGCGTTTAATTGTACTTTTAGCTAATAACTAAAATTATGAAGTCATTTTTTATACCTCTCATTTTCATTTCATGCAATCAATTATTCTCACAAATAATTATTCAAAAAGATACCGAGATTGCCAATATGGTCAAGGAGGTTTCCCCCGATTCTTTGCAGTTATATATAAAGACACTTTTAGGCTTTGGTACAAGAAATACTTTAAGCAATCAAACTAATACAGCCAGAGGTATTGGAGCTGCCAGAAACTGGGTACTTTTTAAATTTAATGAAATTGCAAAACAATCGGGTGGTCGTTTAAGTGCTGTTATTGACACTACTACATTGCAACCGGATGGCAGAAGAGTGGACAGAATAATTTTATTAGGAAATGTTTTGGCAACGCTGAAGGGCAGCAATCCTGCCGATAACCGGATATTTATTATTAGCGGTCATTTAGATAATATGCGAAGCAGCCCCACAGATAGTATTGGTGATGCCCCTGGCGCTAATGATGATGGCAGCGGCACAGCAGCCGTAATTGAATGCGCCAGAGTCATGAGTAAACATTCTTTTCCGGCAACTATAATTTTTGTTGCAGTAAGTGGTGAGGAACAGGGTTTACTCGGGGCAGCTTTTATGAGTGAAAAAGCTAAAAAAGAAAACTGGAATATTGAAGCCGTTTTAAACAATGATATAATGGGCAGCAATAACAGTAATGAAACAAATATTATTGATAATACAAAGATTAGAGTGTTTAGTGAAGGATTGCCCGCTTTTGAAACAGAAAAAAATGCGGTAAATATCAGGAACTTTGGTTTGGAAAATGATGGCAAAAGCAGGCAGCTGGCCCGCTATGTAAAAGAAATTGGGGAGCGTTATGTTGATAACCTGCAAGTTGTAATGGTGTACCGTAACGACCGCTTTTTACGTGGCGGCGATCACACACCTTATGTGCAACGTGGTTTTGCGGCAGTTAGATTTACAGAGATGAACGAGAACTATACCAGGCAACATCAAAATATACGTACAGAAAACAATATTAAATATGGCGATATAGAAGAACATATTGATTATGAATATCTCCGGAAAAATACTGCAATGAATCTGGCTAATTTAGCTAATCTTGCCAAGGCCCCGCCAACACCAGATTCAGTAAAAATGGATGTAAAAAAATTAAGCAACTTAACTTACCTTTTTTGGAATAAACCAAAATATGGCAATGTAAAAGGTTATTATGTTTTAATAAGAGAAACGACCAGCGCATTTTGGCAAAAAAAAATATTTACAGCCGAAGCATCCGTCAGCCTGCCTTTTAGTAAAGACAATTATTTTTTTGCAGTACAGAGCGTAAATGAAAACGGAAACGAAAGTCTACCTGTGGTGCCAGGTATTGCTGGCAGATAAGTAGCTAAAAAAATTAGGACCCCCCCGAAAAAAGGGCCCTAATAATCAAAACTGTGACGACTATTTTTTAGTTTTTTTATCAATATTTATTTCGCCGGTGCCGGTACATTTAAGTTTTAAATTTTTCTTGTCGTTTTCAACTGTCACATAATAACTGGTTTGCCCTTCATAAGTTATTTCGGTTACTGTATTTCCAACAGAAAATCCTTGATATTTATTGGCAATTGCAAGAGAAATACTTAAGGGCAACTGATTCGTTTCCAGTATTCTGGATACCCCTAATAATTCGCCGTTTTCGTTGTAAGCGGCACTTACCTCTTTTGAGTTTAAATCAAAATAGGCAAAATAATAATCATCTTGTTTTTCCCATTTAACATTTAATGCACCGGAAAAATTTCTTTCAAATTCTGTTTTTACTTTTACTGAAATTTTTTCGGGGCCTGCGCTGGCGAAAGCGCTTAATGCAAACAACATGGCTACTGCTGCAAAAACTGTTCTTAACTTTTTCATAACTATACTTTTTGGGGTTTAAAATAACTGCCTCATGACTGGCAGCGGTTAATGATAAAACAAAAGTAATTACAGTGGTTACCTTTTAAAAGTATTACTTTACCAATAACACCTAATTTTGTTAAAGCCGGTATCAACGGTAATTAATCATTGCCATGATAATTTCATTTTCCTTCTGAAATTCTTTACGGTAAAGGCTTTGCTGTTTTTTCTTAATAAAATACTAAATCTTGTTTTTGTTATGTTAAAAAGTAAATACGGTCTTTAATAAACAGCTTAGCGTTTAAAAGTTATCTAAATATTAAAGCATTCAAATGAATTATCTGGCGCATGCCCACCTTTCTTTTAACCAACCGCCTGTTTTAGTTGGCAACATGATTAATGATTTTGTAAAGGGTAAAAAGCAATTTGATTATCCTGATGCAATACGAAAAGGTATATTACTGCACAGGGCAATTGATAATTTTACTGATACGCATGAATCAACTCAACAGATAAAATTATTTTTTAAGCCCCAATACCGTTTATATGCCGGTGCTTTTACAGATGTGGTGTATGACCATTTTCTAGCAAACGATGTTACCGAGTTTGCAACAGATGAGGATTTAAAACATTTTACTGCATCTGTATATAAAACCCTTAAAACAAATTTGCTGCTATTACCCCAAGCATTTCAGGCAATTCTGCCCAATATGATAAAGCATAACTGGCTATATAATTATAAAAGTAAATGGGGCATAGCAAAGAGTTTTGAAGGCCTTGTAAAACGTAGCCGCTACCTTACAGAAAGTTTTATTGCTTATGAACTATTAAATCAACATTACGAAGCTATGAATTCCTGTTACAAGGCTTTTTACCCTGATTTAAAGAAATTTGCCGCAGATCAATTGCAGCAATTATTAAATGGCTGATTCATTTACCTTTGGAAAAAATATTTGTATGGTTAAGCTTTTGTTGTTTCTGTTAGTATTTTGTTTTTCAGCGGATGTTTTAAATGCCCAAACAAAATTACCTCCGGTAGATAAATCACCCATGGATATGAGTTATTATCCAAATGGTTACCCGGTATCAAAAATTCAGGATAAGCCAACTGACCCATTAGTGGCAAGGGTAATTTACAGCCGTCCGCAGAAAAATGGCCGGGTTATTTTTGGAGATTTGCTGGAGTATGGCAAAGTATGGCGCCTTGGAGCCAATGAAGCAACTGAGATAGAATTTTATACACCCGTAAAAATTAATAACACAAAAATTAAAAAAGGCAGATATACTATGTACTGTATCCCATATGCAGATAAATGGACTATTATTTTTAATAAAGAAAATGATACCTGGGGTTCATTTAAATATGATACAAAAAAGGATATAGCAAAAATGGATATACCGGTACAAAAACAAACTGAAATTACCGAATACTTTGCAATGGTTTTTGAAAAAGCTGCTACCGGTGCCAACTTAGTTATTGCCTGGGATGATGTGAAAGTAAGTTTACCTATTGTTTTTTAATTTATCCAATGCAAAAAAATAAGTTTACATACCATCTTATATTATCAATTTACCTTACCTGCTATTTTATTTCATGCAATGTACCTAATGATACTAATTCAAAAATTAAAAAGTCGGTAATTGAAATAACAAATCCTTATGCTCCGGTTGATAAATCGCCAATGGATATAAGCTATTACCCTGTAAATTATCCTCTGCTAAAAATGAATGGGGGCGATACCACTAACTTAACCGCACGTTTAATTTATAGCCGACCGCAAAAAAATGGCAGAATTATTTTTGGTAATGCTCCTCCTCCAAAATATGTGCAACAGGTTGGGGCATTTTGGAGGTTGGGTGCTAATGAAGCCAGTGAAATTGAATTTTTTAAACCGGTCATCATCAAAGGGCAAAAAATTTTAAAAGGACGGTATATTATTTACTGTATTCCTTTTGAAAATAAATGGATAATCATATTTAACAGTAATCTTTTCTCCTGGGGATTACACCCCGACCCATCAAAAGACATAGCAAAAATAGAAATCCCTTTATCTAAAACAGATCAAAGCGTTGAGTTTTTTAGTATGGTATTTGAACAAACTGAATATGGTGCAAATTTAATTATAGCCTGGGATAATATAAAAGCCAGCCTACCTATTTCGTTTTAATAATAAATTAAAGACTTATATTTAGTCGGCACCGTCCACCAATTTTTTTATTGATATTTACAGTATGTGCGGAATTGCAGGAATAATATCTACTTCTTCAGAAACAATACCAGAAATTCATTTAAAAAAAATGACAGCCGCAATTGCACACCGTGGACCGGATGGTGAGGGAATATGGCATAATAAAAACAACAGTGTGTGTTTGGGTCATCGCCGGCTTTCTATTATTGATTTAAGTGAAGCTGCGGCTCAACCTATGCATTACTTAGGTAACTATACCATTGTACATAATGGTGAAATTTATAATTATATTGAACTAAAAGAATTTCTTCAGGAAAAAGGATATGCCTTTAGCTCCAAATCTGATACAGAAGTAATTGTAGCAGCTTACGATTTTTGGAAAGAAGATTGCCTTACCCATTTTGAAGGCATGTTTGCATTTGCAATTTGGGATGAAAGGGAGCAACAGCTTTTTGCAGCAAGAGATCGTTTTGGCGAAAAACCATTTTATTATTATGAAGATGAAAATTACCTGGTTTTTGCAAGTGAAATGAAAGCCTTATGGGCAGCCGGGATAAAAAAAGAGGTCGATGAAAAGATGTTGCTTAATTATCTTTCACTGGGCCATGTTCAAAATTCTGCCGATAAAGAGCAAACTTTTTTTAATGATATTTACTCATTACCCCCTTCCCACTTCTTTCTGTACAAACCTTTGGTAAAAAAAATTGCAGTAAAAAAATATTGGCGTATTGATAAAGAAATCAAGATTAATATTTCTATAGATGATGCTGTTGAAAAATTTAACCTGCTGTTTGCTGCTTCTGTAAAAAGAAGATTAAGAAGTGACGTGGCCTTAGGCACAAGTTTAAGCGGTGGACTCGACAGTTCTTCAATTCTATTTACCCTGCAGGAATTAAAAATTAAGAGTGATGAGCTAAAAACATTCTCTGCGGTTTTCCCTGGTTTTGAAAAAGATGAATCTGCTTACATCAACCTGCTTACTAATAAATATGGCATTAATAATTTCAAATCACAGCCCACTGCAGATGCCCTAATTGATGATTTTGAAACACTTTGTTATCACCAGGAAGAACCTTTTCAATCCAGCAGCATTTATGCACAGTTTAAAGTATTTGAATTAGCCAAACAGCACAATATAAAAGTTTTACTGGATGGTCAGGGTGCCGACGAAATATTGGCTGGTTATCATAAATATATTCATTGGTATTTACAAGAAGTGCTGAGCCGTCATAAATTAGGAGCCGCACAAAAAGAAATAAAAGCCCTTCGTAATAATCATTTCCCCTTTAGCTGGGGCTTAAAAAATTACTTTGCGGCATTTCTTCCAATGCATGCTGCTATGCAATTAGAAAAACAAGAATACCTTAAAACAATGCATCAGCCCGATATTAATCCGGGATTTTTAAAATCGCAACGGGGAAGGGAGTGGGAAGGAATACATAAACCTGCTGTTACAAAGCTTAATGATATTTTGCACTTTAATACAACCGAGTTAGGTTTAGAAGAATTATTACGATACGCAGACAGAAACAGTATGGCACATGGAAGAGAAGTGCGGTTACCATTTTTAGATCATAAACTGGTTGAATTTATTTTCTCCCTGCCGTCTAACTTAAAAATACATGACGGATGGACAAAATGGCTATTGCGAAAAGCAATGGATAAAAAACTGCCTGATGAAATTGTTTGGCGAAAAGATAAAGTTGGATACGAGCCACCGCAAAAGTTATGGATGGAAAACAAAATTTTGCAGGATTATATACATGAAGCAAAAAAGAAATTAGTAACAGCAAATATTTTACGGAAAAATGTTTTAGATAAACATATAACGCCTAAAACAGCCCATGCAGATAATAATTATGACTGGAGATATTTGTGTGCTGCTCAAATAATTTAATCATCTTTGCATACTAAAATATTATGATGAAGTTAGCTACAAAATTAATACACGCCGGCGCAACACCCGACCCAAGTACTGGAGCTATTATGACGCCCATTTATCAAACCTCTACTTATGTACAGGAAGCACCGGGAGTAAATAAAGGGTATGAATATGCCCGTAGCCAAAACCCTACCCGTAAAGCTTTGGAAGATGCTTATGCCATTATTGAAAATGGAAAATATGGTTTGGCGTTCAGCAGTGGTGTTGCAGCCACTGATAGTGTAATAAAATTATTAAATCCCGGTGATGAAGTAATTGCAGCCAACGATATGTACGGTGGCAGTTACCGGTTGTTCACCAAAGTGTGGGAACGTTATAATATAAAATTTATTTATGTTGACACTACCAATACAGCAAATGTAAAAGCTGCAGTAACGGCCAATACAAAATTAATCTGGATTGAAACACCTACTAACCCTTTAATGAACATTACGGATATTGAAGCTACTGCTGCTATTGCAAAACAAGCGGGTGCATGGCTTTGTGTAGATAATACTTTTGCTTCTCCGTATTTACAAAACCCATTGAATTTAGGTGCAGATATTGTAATGCACAGTGCTACAAAATATTTAGGTGGCCATAGTGATGTAATACAAGGTTGCTTAATGATGAATGATGATGCGTTAAGGGAAAAATTATATTTTATACAAAAGAGTTGTGGTGCAGTACCAGGTCCCCAGGATTGTTTTTTAGTTTTGAGAGGAATAAAAACTTTAGGTGTACGTATGAAAGCGCATTGCGATAATGGAGTTAAGATTGCCCATTGGTTACGTAATCACCCTAAAGTTGCAAAAGTATACTGGCCGGGCTTTGAAGACAGTGGCGGTTATGCCATCGCAAAAAAACAAATGCATGGTTTTGGTGGTATGATCAGTTTTGAATTGAAAGATGCTAACAAAACAGAAGTAAAAAGAGTTTTGTCCTCCGCACATTTATTTTCACTGGCCGAAAGCCTGGGTGGTGTAGAAAGTTTAATTAACCATCCGGCCAGTATGACGCATGCCAGCATACCCCATGAAGAAAGAATTAAAAACGGCTTAAGCGAAGGATTAATCAGGCTTAGTGTGGGTATTGAAGATGCCGATGATTTAATAGAGGATTTAAATATGGCCATTGGATAATTAAATATGATTGATAAGAATTTAAAAGAATTTCTCGATAGTAAGGTTGATTTTTATAATCAACCTTCTTTCATTAAAAATGATCCTGTATGTATTCCGCATCTGTTTAATAAAAAACAGGATATCGAAATTGCAGGCTTTTTTACCGCAATTTTTGCCTGGGGTAACCGTACTACTATTATTAATAAAAGCAAGGAGCTGATACAGTTAATGGATTATGTACCCCATCAATTTGTCCTGCAACATCAAAAGAAAGACCTTAAAAAACTGGAAGTATTTAAACACAGAACATTTAATGCCACTGACCTGCTTTACTTTTTGGAATTTTTAAAATTTCATTACACTCAAGATGATTCTTTGGAGACTGCTTTTACAAAAGGTATGTACAAAAAAGATAAAACCATTGAAAATGGGTTAATAGCATTTTACAACTACTTTTTTTCCCTTCAGCATATCCCCGAAAGAACAAAAAAACATATAGCATCACCTCAAAAAAAATCATCCTGTAAAAGGCTGAATATGTTTTTACGCTGGATGGTACGCACTGATAATAATGGCGTGGATTTTGGGATATGGAAGAATATTTCTCCATCTCAGCTGGTTATACCCATTGACGTACACGTTGCAAGAGTCGCAAAAAAAATTAACCTTTTACAAAATAATAAAACAGACTGGCGGGCAGCTTTGGAATTAACCGCCTTTTTACGAACTTTAGATGCCACTGATCCTGTAAAATATGATTTTGCCTTATTTGGAACCGGAGTAATGGAAAAATATTAATTTATCTGCCATGTTGCCACTTAACGTTGATTTGATAGCTGATTTAAATAATTCACTGTCTTTGCAGTTACCCAATAAAATTTCTTACGAAGAAATACACAGCCAATTATCCATACAGATTAATCAGCTTATAAAAAATAATTTTGAGGCATTGGTGGCGCTACTTTATAAAATTGATGTAAATGAGGAGAAACTTAAGCATTTTTTAATTGATAATCCCAATGAAGATGCCGGGAATGTTATTGCTTCGCTTATAATAGAAAGGCAGCAACAAAAATTAAATTTAAAAACTAAATTTAAAAAAAATAATACTGCCGGCGATAATGAAGAAAAATGGTAGTTTAAATTTACCTTATTCCAAATATATGTTTCAAATATCAGAAGTTGCCGGCAAAGCAGATGAAAGTTGGTTTATCCGGTTTCCACATATTTTATGCAAACCCGACCCCTCATTTATAGCCACACTGCAAACAGAAATAAAAAAAATATTCAACCCAAAGGCTAATTCTTTTTTTCTGTATGGCATTGTACAAGATGGATATTATTTGTTAATAATAAAATGCTGGGGCGCATTGCAGCATTTATCAATTTAGAAAAGGCCCATACAACCAGCATTCCAACCGGCGGTATAGTTTTTTTGAATGTATCAATAACCCCGAAGCTGCCAATACTTTATTAGGTATATACGTTTAGACCGCACCAATTATTATCCGGCATCTCCGATTCTCTTTGGATTACTTTTTACCATTTTTTCAATTAGTTTGTGAAAAATTGTATCCATGTTGTTTCTTCGGTTATATTTATAATGATATTCATCTAAATATCCTTGTAACCGGTCTTTGCTACAATGATGATGTATTCCTCTGAGCCATCCTTTCAAATTCATCATATGAATATGTAAGTCTGGAAAATTCTTGCCTTCATCTGAAGGTATCTGTTTTCATTAGCGTTGCGTTTAGATTATAAATAGTTCTTTGAAAATATTGT
>JAYSTT010000026.1:0-1853 GCA_043719495.1 Ferruginibacter sp.
ATGAAAACAGGAATAATTGATGATGCTTACGGGCCTAAGTTTAGGAATATATAATAATATGACAGTAAATATTTTCGTTATTGCCCTGCCGTAAATGACAGGGCATTTTTTTTGATAACTTTGCTTAAATAAATATTAAATATAACTATGCTTTTACTCAGCGGTCCCAATATGGCAGGTAACGAATTAAAATATGTTACAGAGTGCATTACTACCGGCTGGGTAAGCAGCGTGGGTGCCTATGTAGATCAGTTTGAAAAAATGAGTGCCGAATTTGCCGGTACAAAATATGCAGTTGCTACCAGCAGCGGAACCACTGCATTACATATTTGCTTAGTGATGATGGGGGTAAACAGTGATGATTATGTAATTGCACCCAACATTACTTTTATCGCCACCTGTAATTCTATTAAATACACTGGCGCTAATCCAATTTTTATTGATACCGATGTGGATACCTGGCAAATGGATTTAAACCTGCTGGAAGAGTTTTTAACGAATGAAACAGAACAACGTAAGAGAGTTTGTCACTACAAAAAAGATGGGAAAAGAATACCTGTAATAATGCCTGTACATGTGTTGGGTAATATGTGCGATATGGACAGGCTGATGTCTTTAGCAAAACAACATAACCTTACAGTAATTGAAGATAGTACCGAAGCCCTGGGCAGTTATTACAAAGGCAAGCATGCCGGCAGTTTTGGTTTGATGGGTACTTTTAGTTATAATGGCAATAAAATTATTACTACCGGTGGCGGCGGCATGATAGTTACTGATGATGAAGTGCTGGCAAAAAAAGCAAAACATTTAACCACTCAGGCAAAAAGTGATGCCTTTGAATATGTACATGATGAAATTGGCTACAACTACCGCCTCGTGAATGTTGCAGCAGCAATGGGAGTGGCACAAATGGAACAGCTGCCCGGTTTTATACAACGCAAGCACGAGGTCATCAATTTTTATAAAAAGGAATTGCAGGGTGTAGGCGATATAAAATTTCAACAAGTAAGTAGCGATGTTAATACTAACTGGTGGTTGCCTACAATTTTTACAACAAAACAAAAAGAAGTTTTAAAAATACTGAATGACAACAAGATGCAGAGCCGGCCTTTTTGGGTACCTATGAACCAGTTGAGGATGTTTGTGAATGATATTTATTTTAATACAACCGACCGTAGTAATTTTGTTTATCAACATTGCTTAAGTATCCCTTGTAGTACCAATATTACTAATGCTGAATTACAGGCTGTAGCCAATAAAATAAAAGAATGTTTTTAACTATAAAAACAATGGCTATAAAAAAATTACTACTCCTAACTAATGAACTATCCTCAAAGATTAATCATTATCAAAAAATAAACCCTGCTGTTTCAAAAGCATCAGTTGGCTGGCATATTGAGCATACTTATATTGTTATTTTAAAAATAACAGAACAATTACGGCAATCAAACCCGGATAACTACAAATGGCAGTTTAATTTAAAAAGAACAGTGGTATTTAGCCTTAAAAAAATACCAAGGGGCAAAGCCAAAGCTCCAAAATCTGTTGAGCCTGGCACTGCAACCTGTATTGAAACTTTAAATGCTCTTCAAAAAAATGCAGTTCAGCAAATAAGCAACTTAAATAGTTTAGATAAAAAAAATTATTTTTTGCACCCAATTTTTGGCAATTTAAAACTAAGCCATGCCGTAAAAATGCTTACGCTGCATACCCGGCATCATCTCAATATTATTACCGATATTTTAAAAGGAAGCGACTAAAAATAAATTACATTTTACCAATATGTACCATTTTATAAAACGAGTTATTGATATTTTTATAGCAACAATTGCTTTACTGCTATTATCACCCAT
>JAYSTT010000251.1:0-3675 GCA_043719495.1 Ferruginibacter sp.
AAAATTCCATTTTTAAAAAATGACGATTATTTAAACTATACGTCCATTTATGGCAAAGAGTTTAGAAAAAGTTGGAGTTATGCAGCATTTTTTAGCTTAGAAAGCCAGTTTGATCACTTTATGAACCCCGGATATATTAAATTAGGCCCTTCTTTTTTGTATAAACCAAACAACCATTTTAATTTGATATTATCTCCTGCAATGGCCAATATTACTACCAAAATGACAAAGAGCTTTAAAAATAAAGATGCGTTTGGTGTGGAAGCTGGTAAAACTGTAAAATTTGGTGTAGGTGCATTTGCCCAAGCCACTTTAAATTACGATTTAGCAAAAGGGGTAAACTACAAATCTGTAGCAACTGCATACTCAAATTATTTGCAAAACCCGGGTAACGTAATTTTAGACTGGAGCAACCTTTTTACCTTTACTGTAAACAAATACATTGGTGCCACAATAACATTTAACACACGGTACAACGATTTAGAAGTAAAGCATTTACAAACCCAGCATGGTATTGGTATTGGATTAAACTATGCCCTTTAATTATACAGATGCAAGTAAGTTTTTAACAAAATTCTCCACATTGCTTCTTGCTATTAAAATAGAATAACGTTTTTGTTAACTAATTAAATACATTTGCCCCTCTCCCGCCATCGGGAGAGGTTTTTGTTAATATAACAATTTTAAAAAAGTGAACGCACCATCTTACCAAATAAAATTAGATGAATTTGAAGGCCCTTTTGACCTGTTACTTTTTTTTATAGAAAGGGACGAACTGGATATTTACAATATTCCCATTACAAAACTCACCAACGATTTTTTAGATTTTATACACCAGGGCGAAAAATTAAATATTGAATTAAGCAGTGAGTTTATTTTATTTATCAGCACATTAATGCGCATTAAAGCAAAAATGCTGCTGCCCCGTAAAGAGCTGGATGAACAGGGCAACGAAATTGACCCAAGGCAGGAGTTAGTAAATAAAATACTGGAGTACAAAAAGTTTAAAGAAGCCGCAGCACAAATGGCCGATATGGAAGCAGTGCGTATGATGATTGTAAAACGTGGCAACGTACAAAAAGAAATAGCACAAATTGGTGAAGAGGCTGGTGAAGGAACCGAAATACAGGCTGTTACGCTTTTTAAATTAATGAAGGCATTTGAAAAAGTAGTGCAAAAATTGCAGGAGCGTAACAACAAACCAGTACACACCGTAGTGCAATATAATTACACTATGGAAGGCAGCAGGGAGTATATGCTTAATATTTGCAGCAAAGAAAAAACGCTTTCGTTTGAAAAAATATTTGAGGTTTGCGAAAATCGTATCCATGCCATATTCTTGTTTTTAAATATGCTGGAACTTATTCAACAAAAATATATTGGAATTTTAATTGGGGAAGGAAGAAATAATTTTATTCTGGAATGGAACGAAAACCGGGTAGAAGATATACCGGTACTTTTTGAAGAGGATAATACCATTCAACTGAATTAAAAAAATCTCCCCTTACAGAGGGGATTTTTTTTGCAATTTTGTCAGTTTAGGCAAAGCGGTATTATATTTGATGTTTAAACATTAAAATAAACAAAATGAAAACAGTATTATTTAATGCTAAAGAAAGAGGCTCGGCAGATTACGGATGGTTAAAGCCCAATTATTATTTCAGTTTTAGCCAATACAATAACCCGGAGAAAGTTCATTTTGGAATGCTAAGGGTTTTAAATGATGATTTTATTGCTGGTGGAGGAGCATTTCCCACTCACCCACATGATAATATGGAAATAATTACCATTCCCTTTACCGGAGCTTTACAGCATAAAGACAGTACCGGCGGCCAGGGTATTATTAAAGCCGGAGACATACAGATTATGAGTGCCGGTACTGGTGTACAACATTCCGAAGCTAATGCATCGGCAACAGAGCCTGTTACCTTATTTCAAATATGGTTGTTTCCCAAATTAAAAAACATTACTCCCCGGTACGACCAAAAAACATTTGACATTAACGAAAGAATAAATAAATGGCAAACAGTAGTTTCTCCAATTGAAGCTGATAAGGCTTTATGGATTAATCAGGACGCCAGATTTTCTTTAACTAAATTAGAAAAAGGAAAAACTTTAGATTATACCAATGCATTTAAAGACAATGGCGTTTTTTTAGTGGCCATAAATGGTGCGGTAAAAGTAGGTGATATTAATTTAAATAAAAGAGATGCAGTGGGTATTTCTGAAGCAGATAATTTTACCATAACGGCAACTGAAGATACAGAGTTACTGGCTATTGAAGTGCCAATTAATTAATTGTATTTGCCCGCTGATACCGCAAACTTCGCAGAAAAAATCTGCAGTGTCACCGAATTCGGCGGGCAAATTTTAATAATAAATATTCAGCAATATTGGTTGCTCTGATTTATCGATATAAGTTTTTAACTCCAATAAAAAAGCAGGTGCCACGGTTGGGCATCCCCAACTTTCGCAAATAGGAAAAGGGGCAGTTTCTTCATTGGGTACACAGGAGTGCGCATGTAAGACCACAAAACGGTTGAAGGCGTTGCTGTTACTATTATCCAAACCATACAATTTAAAAGCCATCCCAAATTTACCTGTATAAGAACTGCCTATTTTATATCTACCTAAAGAAGTGCATAAACTATTTGCTGTGTTGGAGAATTGAATTGCAGCTGTAGTTGTTTTCCCACCTCCATGTGTTACAAGGCCAGCCAGTTCTACCGAATCTTTTTTTAAATTATAAACGAAAAAACGTTTTTTACCCGATTCAATTTTCATATCCACCATAAAGCAATACTGGTTGCTGAAATGATTTTGTTTAGCATACAAAGCCATATCACCAGCCTTTTGCTTTAATCTAATTAAAGCGTTTTTATTTGTTTCGTCTTTTTTTACTTTAAAAGAAATTGCTGATGCTTTGGCGCTGAATTTTGGTTTGTACCAAAAAAAATAAGCTACTACAGAAAGGCTGGCCATCAACAGAAATATTGTGGCAGTAGTTTTAATTATAAATTTCATGAAAATTTTATTAGGCTTAGATGCCTAACGAAAGGGTTTCCACAAAATTTTTTATGCTGTGTTAAAGAAAATAAAATTACTCAATCCCAAAAGCATACATGGTAACGCTGCCATCCATATTTCCCATACCCATGCCCATTAGTGTAAAAGCATATTCTCCTCTGGGCAGGGTTTTGTCTATCACCAGCTCCCAATAACCTTCCCTTATTTTTTTTACACTAAACGTATATTTATCGCTTGACTTTTGTTTTTTACTGCCGAACGGGCTCATACCCGGATTTTTTTGCAGCAATACTTTTCTTTTACTGTTTGCCGTTTCCAGTTTGTATAATACAATGGTACTGGCGGGGTCATTCATCCCACCTATATCACCCATACCCTGCATTGCAGAAGGATCCATACCATTTGCCAGCATCACAGAATCCCTTTCTTTGGAAGATGAAGATGATTTAGAAGAAGCCCCGTTAGAAAAAACAAAGGAAAGATTTTTATAATTTGCTACACGGGCAGTTGATTTTCCTCCATCCAGTATATAACTGCTTTCGGAGCCGCCCATGCCACCCATCTTTGTTTTAGTTTCCATTTTTGAGCTTCCCTTTTCCAGCCTCATAACCGTATGGGTGCTGTCTTTTTTTAACCAATATACTTCTT
>JAYSTT010000252.1:0-3669 GCA_043719495.1 Ferruginibacter sp.
AGTAAAAGCCGCCATTGGAGAAGATATTGATAACGAAACTTTAGGCGGTGCCGAAACACACAATGCATTAAGCGGCATTGCCGATTATAAATTTGCTACCGAACAGGAATGTTTAGATCACATAAAAAAAATATTCAGCAAATTAGGCCAACAGCAAACCGCAGGTTTTAACAGAATAAAAAGCTTTGCACCTAAACCTGCAGCCGGAGAAATTTATGGCATCATGAGCGAAGGCAATACCAAACCTTACGACATGGTAAAAATTATTGAGTGCATAACGGATGCGGATAGCTTTGATGAATTTAAACAGGAGTACGGCAAAACAATTGTTTGTGGTTACGGCCGCATTGATGGCTGGGCTGTAGGTATAGTTGCCAACCAGCGTTTAATTGTAAAAAGTAAAAAAGGCGAAATGCAATTGGGCGGTGTAATTTATAACGACAGTGCCGACAAAGCCGCCAGGTTTATTATGAACTGCAACCAGAAAAAAATCCCTTTGGTTTTTTTACAGGACGTTACCGGTTTTATGGTGGGCAGCCGCAGCGAACATAGCGGCATAATTAAAGATGGTGCTAAACTGGTAAATGCCGTGGCAAATTCTGTAGTGCCAAAAATTACCATTATTATTGGTAATAGTTATGGTGCCGGCAATTACGCCATGTGCGGCAAAGCCTACGACCCCCGCTTTATTTATGCCTGGCCCACTGCAAAAATTGCGGTAATGGGTGGCGAGCAAGCCGCTAAAACTTTATTGCAGATTGAAGTGGCCTCATTAAAAGCAAGAGGAAAAGAGATAACACCCGAAGACGAACAAAAAATGCTGAATCATATTATTGACCGCTACAACAGCCAGACCTCACCTTATTACGCTGCCGCAAGATTATGGGTAGATGAAATTATTGACCCCGCCGCAACAAGACAGGTAATTGCCGAAGGTATTGCAGCGGCCAACCATAACAGTGACATGGCGGAGTTTAAGACGGGAGTATTTCAGGTGTAGGGGAAGTAAAAAGTAAAAATTCAAAAATCAAAATGGCGTATTTGAATTACAGGCTGCTTTTTTGATTTTTGAATTTTTACTTTTGCCTTTTAATACCAGCTTCATATTTTCATGGCAGCATCGCTGCATCGCAATCCCTTCAACGGTATATCAATAGGGAACTTTTATAGAAGTACAATTAATCTTGATAATATTTTTAAATAAATGCTATTCTTTCAGGCTAATTTATAGTGTGAGGGCTGATTTTCTTATATTTGTGATGTAGCTTTGCAGCTAAAAAGTATTAAAAAATCTTGGTGAGTTATTCGGTGAGTAAAATTTTTTAACTCTTTAAAAGTACTGATGTAATAGGAGTTTTAGAGAAGGGGTTCGGCTCCCTGCAGCTCCACTTAAGCCGCCATTATAAAGCAATGACGGTTTTTCAATGCTAAAATATTTTTATAAACCTGTTTAATTCTTCTTCCCGTTCCTGCAACCAAAACAACGTCATCACCGCTTTTTGGGGAAGATTTTTCAATTCAATTAATTTGATATTCATATTTGTACCACGAACAGACGAAATGGGTTCTATTGAAATACCCAGGCCTGCTTCTACAAGACGCAGCACGCCTGTAGAATGGGCCGACTCATGTGCTACTTTTGGTTTAAAGCCATAGCCCTGGCAAATCTGCAAAATAGCTTCAACATAACCAATACCTGTAGAAAATTGAGGTAAAATAAATGTCTCATTTTTTAAAACAGATAAATCAGTCCATCTCTTTTTTGACAAAGGATGCTTATTGGGCAAAATCAACACAAAATTTTCTTTGTATAAAATTTTTGAATTCATTTCGGGAGGTAACGTAATATTGGGAGCAATGCCAATATCTGTTTTTCTTGCCAGCATCATTTCAATTTGCTGGAAGTTGGAGGCTTCCTGTACAGTGGTTTTAAGGTAGGGCCATTTTTCTTTCATCCTAACTAAAAAAGAAGGCACCACCTTGTTCATAGCTGAGCTGGCATGCGTAACTTTTATTTCCCCAGCCTCGCCCTTATGCAATTGTGCAGTTCGTAAAATGGTTTTATCCAGGTCATGTAAAACCCTGGCAACTTCTTTTTGAAAAAAAATCCCTGCTGTAGTTAAAGTAACCGTTCGTTTGCTCCGGTTTAACAGCAAAGCACCCACTTCATTTTCCAGTAATTGTATTTGCCTGCTTAAAGCCGGCTGAACAATATTGATTTGCTCTGCAGCTTTTCTGAAATTAAGCGTATCGCATAATACAAGGAAATTTTTAATTTGCTGAATATCCATAGTAATCAAAATAAGTTATCAATCAATCAAAATTAAGTATTTTATTGTATCACTGAAAGAGCTTTGCTTTGCCCTTGAAGAAACTAATTTCTTTGTAATAGTGAGCGTAACAAAATCAAACCGGCCTGCATTAATCCTTGTTGACATTCAAAAAGGATTTGACAATATTAATTATTGGGGAGGGCAACGAAATAACCCCGATGCTGAATTAAAGGCAAGTGAATTATTATGCAGCTGGAGGAAATATCAATTGCCTGTTTTTCATATTCAGCATTGTTCATCCAATCCATCATCTTTGCTTTACGAAACAAATGCCGGAAATGCATTTAATGAATTAGTAACTCCAATACAAGGCGAAGTAGTAATAAAGAAAAATGTAAACAGTGCATTCATCGGAACTGATTTACAAGCCCAACTTGAGCAGGCCAACATTACCACACTTGTAATTGTTGGTTTAACAACCGATCATTGTATTTCAACTACTGTAAGAATGGCTGGTAATTTAGGCTTTGAAACTTTTTTGGTTGCTGATGCAACTGCTGCATTTAATAAAAGGGGATTGGATGGGCAACAGTATCCTGCTGAATTGATGCATGAAACTGCCCTGGCAAGTTTAAGCGAAGAGTTTGCTACAATTGTAACCACCGATTTTATAAAACAAAATATTTAACCTTCTTAATACCTATTTATGCACAAAACAAAACAAAAAATGGCACTTGCTGAACAAAAGGCAAAGGAATTATTTAGTACTGTAGAAGAACGGGGATTAATAGTTCCCGGAAAGTCTGAATTGCAATTAATTGATGAAGTAGTAAAAATTGCCAAAGAAGATTTCGGGATTGAAAAATACTGGCATAAAAAAATTGTAAGGGCTGGCGTTAATACACTTCAGCCTTTTAATGGAAATCCGCCTGACCGGATTATACAAAATGACGACATTGTAGTATTAGATTTCGGCCCCATTTTCGAAGGCATTGAAGCAGACCTTGGAAGAACATATGTTATTGGAAACGATCCTTTAAAACTGAAAATGATAAGAGATGTAACAGCTGCATGGTATGAGGCGAAAGACTGGTATTGTAATCAAAACAGTCTTACTGGCGCTGAATTTTTCAATTATGTGATTGGCCTTGCAAAACGTTATGGCTATGAGTTTGGAAATGAGATTGCCGGTCACATAGTGGGGCCTTTTCCTCATGAACAACCCGATGATCCCAACGATTTGGGTTTAGATATTCACCCGGATAATCATAGTAGTATATTGCTTTTAGACAAACAGGGAAACAGCAGGAACTGGATTTTAGAGATTCAATTTGTGGACAGGGCAAATAAAATTGGCGGTTTCTTTGAGCAACTATTGAATTAGGCTTAACAGTAA
>JAYSTT010000253.1:0-3668 GCA_043719495.1 Ferruginibacter sp.
CGAACTGTATTTAGTAATTTGAAATTGTATGTCGATTAAAAATCTATTTTCTACAATAAAGAAACAATATAATCATAGATCCAGCTCAGCAAACCAGTACACACAATGCCCACTCCGCAAATGATCAAACCCAATTTAGTAAAAGGATCGATGACTGCTTTTGAAATTGGGCTGTCATTTTTATCCATGAACACCGAACGTATCACCCTTAAATAATAATACAATGAAACGATCATGTTTAAAGCCGCAATGGTAATAAATGCATAGTTGGCATTGTATGCACCTGCTGTTAATAAAAATAATTTACCAAAGAAGCCCGCTGTTGGTGGAATACCAGCTAAAGAGAATAATGCCAAAGCCAAAACCCAGCTTAAAAATTTATTGTTCTGGTAAAAACCTTTATAATCATCAATTCTTTCTTTACCTGATTGTGATGCAATGGTTGAAGCAACAGCAAACGCAGCCAGATTAGAAAATACATAGATCAAAACAAAATACACCACAGATGACGTGCCTTGTATAGCATTGCTGCTGATGCCCACTAAAATAAAACCAACCTGTGCAATGGAAGAAAATGCCAGAAAGCGTTTAATATTTTGTTGCCGCAATGCAAACAGGTTACCTACAATCATGGTAACAATGGATAACAGCATTACCATATTATACCAAACCGCATGCATGGGTTGAAATACTTTGTACAACGTAGAAATAAATACAAATGCAATGGCACCTTTGGAAATGACAGATAAAAAAGAAGTAACTGCAAATGGCGAACCTTCATACACATCTGCCGTCCATAAATGAAAGGGCACAATAGACAACTTAAATGCAAAGGCGCTGAATAAAAATACAAATGCTATTATCTGCAGCGGACTACCATTCAGCAATGCAGGTAATTCAGTAAAACTGATGGTGCCTGTAGCGCCATACATCAATGAAATGCCAAACAATAAAATCCCTGACGAAAATGCAGAGGATAAGATCATCTTCATGGCTGCTTCCGCAGAAATTCTTTTGTTCAAATCGAAGTTGGCCAGGGCAGCAATCGGAATGGTAGCAAGCTCCAAGGATAAATAGAACATTAAAAAATTACCACTGGATAATAACAGGAACATACCCAGCAATGCAGAAAGCATCAGGATAAAAAACTCTGCTAAATGTTCTGTTTTCTTAAACCAGTCGGCAAATAATAAAGCAATCAGATAAACACCCAGGTTCAAAATATTTTTTTGAAAAGCGATCATCGGGCTGGCATGATACATATTATCAAACAGATCGGCTTCAAAATTCATAAAAAATCCCCCTATAAAATTCAGCAGTAATACCAGCTGGATAATTATCAGCAGCGTATCATTTTTTATTCCTTTGCTCAGCTTAATAAAAAGCAGTAAAAAGATAATACCTGTTATTATCAGTTCGCTTTTCATTATTGTAATAAATTCACTCATTCCAATTTTATTTTATAGCCTGTATTTTTTGCATGATTATTTCTGCTCCGGGACTAACCAGATCTTTTAACCAGAATGGTGCAATACCTATGGCTACTATTCCTGTAATTAAAATTATTGCAGCCAGTTTTTCATTCCATGTAGCATCAGTTATGTTAGCATAACTTTCTTTTATTGGCCCCATAGCTGTTAAACCTATTGCTCTTAAAATATATACTGCTGTTACCACAATACTCATACAGGCCACCACAGTTGCAATGCGATGGAAATTATCGGTGTGTTCCCACGAGCCAACAAATATGGTCATCTCTGCAACAAAACCACTTAAGCCCGGTAAGCCCAATGAACATAATCCCACAATAAATAAAACAGAAGTTATAAACGGCATTGTCCTCAACAAGCCACCCATTTCATTTACCTGTCGTGTATGTGTGCGTTCGTAAATCATACCAATCACCGCAAAGAAAAGGGCTGTCATTAAACCATGACTTACCATTTGCATTACCGATCCGGTGATTGCAGTTTTAGTTAACATACCAATACCCAACAACACAAAGCCGCAATGGCTTACTGATGAATAAGCGTTAATATATTTCAGATCCTTCTGCATCATGGTAGCAAAGGCGCCATATAAAATAGCAACGGAAGAAAGTACGATGATGATGTTGGCATATTCTTTTGCAGCATCGGGTAAAAGAAAAGTGGCCACTCGTAAACAACCATATCCGCCCAGCTTCATAGATATCCCTGCTAAAAACATTGACCCTGCAGTAGGAGCAGAGGAGTGGCCATCCGGTACCCAGGTGTGAAAAGGAAATAATGCGGTAAATACTCCAAAGCCAACAAACAGTAAAGGGAAAACAATTTGCTGAGTTAATAATGGAATATGTACTTGTGATATTTGCAGCAGATCAAAAGTTTTCCCGGCACCACCAAAATATAAACCCAGTAAACCAACCAATACCAATGCAGAACCCCCCATTAACATAACTGCCAGTTTATTGGCACTGTATTCTTTTTTGCCACTTCCCCAAATACCGATCAATAAATATTTTGGAATCACGGCAATTTCTAAAAAGAAGAAAAGTATAAAAAGGTCTAAGGAAATAAAAAATCCGTACGCACCCAAACTTAATAAGAGGAGTAAGAAGTAAAATTCTTTGGCCATCTTTTCTACATTCCACGAAACCAGTACACCGGCAACAACTACAAAAGCAGTTAATAATATCATAGCAATTGAAATGCCATCCACTCCTAAATGAAAACTGATACTCCAATCGGGGAACCAATTGTATTGTTGTTGAAAAAGAAATGATGTAGTGTCACCTTCAGCTCTTGCTTTTCTGTAAGCGGCAAATAAACCAAATGCCAAAGCCAGTTGAGCTCCTGCACCAATAAAAGCTGCCCATCTTATTTGCTCTTTGCTCCTCAGCAATAATACAGCAATGGCTGTAATAAAAGGAACCGCTATCAGTAACAATAAATTCATACTGTTTGTCTTAAATCATTTTTATTTCCAGAGATAAATAAACAATACTGCCAGGCCTATTACACTTGCTAAAAAATAAATGGCATATTGCTGTACTTTACCCGATTGTAATCCTTTAATTTTTTCTGAAATTAATTCCGTGGTATTCCCTGTGGCATTCACCATTCCATCTACCACATTTTTATCAAACCATGCTGCAGGCCTTCCAATTAAATTGAATAATATTTTTTTGGTGATGAACACATACACTTCATCAATGTAAAATTTATGATAAGCTGCTTTATATAAACCACTCAATGAAGCCGCAATTTTATCAGGCTTATCGTTTTGTTTTTTATACAACCATAAAGCGGTAAATATGCCTATCAATCCAAATGCAACTGGAGCAATGGAAAATGCTAAATGAAATTCAGATGATACTGCTTTACCATCGGTGCTAACAAAATGCCCGAAAGGAATAAAGCCTGCGGCGGCTGCACCTAATGCTAAAAGAACCAATGGCATCATCATGGCAAAACCACCTTCGCCTTTATGTTCGCCGTGAACCTCATCCCCCGCCTTCTCCAAAGGAGAAGGAGCTTTGTTCCAGAATATAGTGAAGTAAAGACGGAACATATAAAATGCTGTTAGACCAGAAGTAATTAATGCCACATAATAAATTACAGGACTGTGTTGCGATGCAGCTAATAGAATTTCTTCTTTACTAAAGAAACCTGCAAATGGCGGTACAC
>JAYSTT010000254.1:0-3665 GCA_043719495.1 Ferruginibacter sp.
CACATCTAAATTTTGTGCCGGACCAGTTTTATCATCTGTACCTTCCACGGCTACTTCCGAAAAGATGGTTTCAGTAATAATAGGCGCCCCATCTCCATACCATTCATTTCGAATATTTCTGGCACAACCTGCTAAAGCAGCATTGAATCCCACAGCATCAATCAAAGTATTTTCAGGCGAAAAAATAGACAGTGGCTTTGGGTCTAACCAATCTTTTTTACAACTTTCCAAAACCATTGAGCCAATAGCGATTATTGCTGAGAGACTAAGTATTCTATATAAATTTTTCATTTATTTATTATTTAACGGTTATCTTATAAAGTTAGGTTTAATCCAAAATTATAGGTTACTGGGGTTGGAGTGATGTTAGTATTATTATCTGAACCATGATATTCAGGATCAAAGTAATTCCAGTTAGAAAATACAGCTGCATTCACTGCATTGATATAAAATTTTAAGCCCCCTATTTTCCATTTTTGGGTAATTGCCGACGGAATGGTATAGGCAAGACTAACATTAGCTAACCTTACAAAGGAAGATTTTTTATAAACGTTCCAGGTAACACCGCCTCCCCTGGTAGAACCCAATTTTCCATACTCATTAGTAGGATTGGAAGGAGTCCAGTAGGGTACTTCATAAAAGTTAACCCGATCATAGAAAACATTATTACTTCCGTTTCTGGCCCCATTGGTGGCTTCATTAAATGTGCTTAGCTGGCCAGCTCTGGCGTATAGGGTAAAAGAGAAATCAAAATTTTTATACATTTTAAACTCGTTTCTCATGTTCCATGAATATTTAGGAGATTTATCACCAGTAAATCTTTTATCGGCAATCGTATACTTACCATCTCCATTTCCATCCACTAAACGCATATCACCGGGTTGAAATCCATATGCTTTTGCCAAAACAACATCTGCGGTTTGCCAAACCCCCTGAATAGGATAATCGAATATGGCAGAAATGGATTTTCCAATAAACCAGCCATTGTTTACATCATCTTTTTCTGAACTGCCAATTTGCTTACCTGTTACGGGATCAAAATCTGGTGTGGCTCCGTATAAATGAACAATTTTATTTTTGTTTGTCCAAAATCCAAAAGTTGTATTCCATGAAAAATTTCTTAGTTGCAGGTTTACAGTATTCACACTAAATTCAAATCCGTTGTTTTGTACTTCTCCAAGATTTACCAAAATACTGCTAAATCCCGTAACGGTAGGTAATGAGCGGTTTACCAGTAAATCTTTGGTGGTTCGGTTATAAATGTCAAATGAACCACTTACTTTACCCCTGAGAATAGAATAATCCAAACCAAAATTTACAGCACTGTTTCTTTCCCATTTCAACTTAGGGTTTGATAAGTTAGTTCCGGCCACATAAGAGGTATTATAGCGGGCTCCTCCTGTAGTAATAAACTCATAAGTACCAGCATTTAAATTAGACAAGGCAGCATAACGACCAATTTGCCTGTTACCGTTTTCGCCGTACGAAACTCTAAGTTTTGCATAATCCAGCCATTTTGAAGTATTATGCATAAATTTTTCGTCATTAACTGACCATGCAAATGCCAGTGAAGGGAATGTAGCTCTTGGGTTTTCGAGACCAAATGCCGAATAACCATCTCTTCGTACAGTTCCTGTTAAAAAGTAACGTTGGTTGTAATTATAAGTAACCCTGCCCATCAAGGCATCACCTGTTTCATATTGGTCATCACTGTTAACTATAGGAGGCAATGTAGCAAATTGAATACCATTGTAACCTAAATTGTCACTGGGTGCAAAATTCTCTGCCTGAATATTGGTATTGAAAGATTGAAATTTTTCTGCATTAAATAAGAAAGTAGCTTCTATTGAATGTTTGCCAAATTTTTTATTCCAGCGTAGAATATTATCCAATTGCCAGGAATAAATAGTTTGATTCCTTCTGTTTACAACACCTTTTCTCGCTGCTATATCTGGTTTTTTAGAAGATAAATGCTGGTATTCACGTAATGCATCATACCGCGGAGAAAAGTTAATCTGGTAGGAGAAACCAAATGGCAATTTCCCTTTTGCATAGATACTGGCAAAAAAGTCATCATATTTATATAAACGCTTTGTATATGCCTGATCTAAAAATGGATGGGTATTAGAACCCGGATCATCATTAGGGCTTTGTCTTATAGTTACACCGTCGGCTGCATAAAAGGAGCCCCAGGGTGTAGTAGAAGCTATATCTCCAAACCTGACAGGAACGGTACTTTCATCTCTGTTAGAATATTGAAAATTCATACCCACTGTTAAAAATTCAGCTGCTTTTGCTTCTAAATTAAAACGTGTACGAAAAATTTTATACTCATCACCAACCGTTAAACCTTCATTGGTCAAATAACCCAAAGAAAAATAATAATTATAATCTTCTCTTCTTTGTGCAATACTTACAGTATGATCATGTTGTAAGGCATTCTTATTATAGATCTGTTTTTCCCAATCAATAGATTGTCCTGCCTTGTAATTGGTTAATTCAATTGGTTTAAATAAAGTTCGGTTAAACCATACAGCAGTAGGATCAAGGGCACCGGATCCATCCAATGCCAGCCATTGGGCCAGTGTAAAATTTGATGGCAATTTGGTAGGGTCAGTAAATATATACTGGATACCCGGTTTACTGGTAGAATCAAAACTGGCTTTAGCCCACATAGCGGCTGAACGAAACTGTAAAAATTCCTCTGCGTTTAATAAATGAGGTTGATTTACCAATTTGTTAATGCCAATATTACTGTTCAAAGTAATTACCGGTTTACCTGCTTTTCCTTTTTTAGTAGAAATCAGTACAACGCCATTGGCAGATCTTGCTCCGAATACAGCAGCTGAACTGGCATCTTTTAATATGTCGATAGTAGCAATATCATTAGGATTAATATCAGCCAGTGTTCCCGGATAAATTACTCCATCCAATACAATCAAAGGGGATGAACTGGCTGTTAAGCTTCCCTGTCCCCTAACTTGCAGGCTTCCACTTTGGCCCTTGGTGCTGGGGTCAAATCCAATATCTAATCCGGGAGCATTACCCCGTAACATATCTTGTACAGATCTTGGGTTTTCATTTTCAAGCCGTGAGGCTTTTACCTGGGCAACAGCACCTGTTAAATCTTTTTTACTTTGGGTACCATAACCTATTACCACCACATCACTTAATGAAGAAACCTGCTCCGTTAATGATACAGTCATAAACTCACCACCTTTTACAGACAGCTCCCTGGATGAATATCCTGTAGCACTAAATACCAGCCGGGCATTTTCCGGTACATTTTTTAGCGTAAAGTTTCCCAGTGCATCTGTTACAGCACCTTGTTTAGTGCCTTTAATAAAAACACTTACCCCTTCCATAGGGGCATTTTTTGAGTCTGTTACCTTACCTGAAATAGTAATGGGTGGCAAGTTGGCTTCGGAAAGTAAAAGCTTGTCCACTTCTTTTGCCTGTATAGTGATTGCAAAACAAAGACAAATAAGAAAGCATACCGAACGGAGTATATTCCATTGGGCGCTGAGATTAGTTTTGGTATTTTTTCTCATATAGCCAGCATTGGTGTAAAATGATGAAAGAAATAATTAGGCAGTCGTTTTTTAAGTTAATATTTCCTCTTTATTAATTGAATCAAAAATTAACTTAAATTAAAAATAGACTTT
>JAYSTT010000255.1:0-3661 GCA_043719495.1 Ferruginibacter sp.
CTCATTTAAGTGAATTGGCTTTAGGCGGAACTGCAGTAGGCACAGGAATAAATACTCCACCAAAATATGATGTGAATGTTGCAAAACATATAGCAAAACTAACCAGGTTGCCTTTTAGAACTGCTGATAATAAATTTGAAGCCCTGGCAGCACATGATGCTATTGTGGAAGCACATGGTGCATTAAAAACTGTTGCAGTAAGCCTGATGAAAATTGCCAATGATATTCGCATGTTATCCTCGGGGCCAAGAAGTGGCATTGGTGAAATTCATATACCTGATAATGAACCGGGCTCTTCAATAATGCCGGGTAAAGTAAACCCCACCCAATGCGAAGCATTAACCATGATTGCTGCACAGGTGATGGGTAATGATGTTACCATTGGAATTGGTGGCAGTAACGGACATTTTGAATTGAACGTTTTTAAACCTGTAATGATTTATAATTTTTTACACAGCGCAAGATTAATTGGTGATGGCTGTGTTAGCTTTAATGATAAATGCGCTGTTGGGTTAGAACCAATAAAAGCAAACATTAAAAAGCATGTTGATAATTCTTTAATGCTGGTAACTGCACTTAATACAAAAATTGGTTATTACAAAGCTGCAGAAATTGCACAAAAAGCACATAAAGAAAATACTACTTTAAAAGAGATGGCAGTTAAATTAGGTTACTTAACAGCAAAAGAATTTGATGAGTGGGTAGTACCGGAAAAAATGGTGGGTAAAATTTAAATAACTTATTTGTAAACACAATCAGGCTACCCCAATAAAAGCGGCCTTTTTTAAAATATCTGATTTTTTATTTGTTATTTTACGAAAAAAAAATCTCTACTTTTAATTGATGACAAATATGGCTCATCTTACCTTTTTGAAATTTTTACATTTTTTCTTAACCTTAAACAAAAAAAATGAAAAAACAGATTTTTGTAATTACTTTAATTTTTACACTAATTGCCTGCAACAACAAAAACGATGCACCAAAAGATGCTGCAAAAGCAACAGCCTCAAAAGAAGAATTAATTAAAAGGGGTGAATACCTTGTGCAAATTGGAGGTTGTAATGATTGTCATTCTCCGAAAAAACCTGGCGCCAATGGCCCTGAAATAATACCTGAATTATTGCTTTCGGGTTATTCTCCGGAAATGCCAATGCCCAGAGGCGATAAAGCAGTTTTGAGTGCAGGATTTTCGGTCTTTGCACCTGATTTAACCGCAGCTGCCGGCCTCTGGGGTATTTCCTTTGCAGGCAATCTTACACCAGACAATGCTACAGGTATTGGAGGATGGACCGAGGAGCAATTTAAAATTGCACTTACGCAGGGAAAATTTAAAGGACAAACTAATGGCCGTATGCTATTGCCCCCAATGCCTTGGGTAAATTATACAAAAATGCCTAATGAAGATGTGAAAGCAATTTTTACTTACTTAAAAAATATAAAGCCTGTTAGCAATAGAGTGCCCAATCCTGTAAGCCCGGATAAAATGTAAAAGATATATAAAATGTACCCGTTGGCGGAATTAATTTTTTGAGCCTCGTAGAGGCAAAAGGTTGGTAAAATGATGATAAAAAGCGTACAAAAGTGCCGTAGGTACGAGAGGGTTGTTGCTGTTCCCTATCATGCCTACGGCATTTATTTATACTTTTCTAATCTTTTCTACCAACATATCGTCCCTAAAGGGACTACACCAATTAATTCCGCCAACAGGTTAAAATGTGTCTTTATCTAATAGTTGGATTTAAATAATTAAGGTCATTTTGTTTTGATTTGATTTCAGAAATTGCCATCAATTCTTTACTTTTGCACCCCGCTGTAATAAGCGATATATGTACATGTCGGGGTAGCTCAGCTGGTTAGAGCATCGGATTCATAACCCGAAGGTCGGCAGTTCAAGTCTGCTTCCCGATACAAAAAGCCCTTTAATGAGGGCTTTTTTAGTTTTTTAAAAGTTGCCCAATTCTTACCGAAACCTTATCTGCGTTGGGCAGCATTTCTTTTTCCAAAATAATATTCATAGGCACAGCAGGTAAATTTAATGCACCTAAAACTTCCACTGGTGCATCTAAATATTTAAAACAAGCCTTACTTATCCTGCCTGCTAAAGCTTCGGCAAATGAATTGTTTTGCTGCTCTTCGGTTACTATTAAACATTTACCGTGTTTTTTTACAGTGGCAAAAATTAATTCTTCATCTAAAGGGAATAAAGTCCTCAAATCAATTATTTCTATTTTACCTGCAAAATTTTTTGCTGCTGCTTTTGCCCAATACACCCCCATGCCATAAGTTATCACACAGCAACTTTCCCCATCAGCTACAAAATTATTATACGCCTGTAAAACAATATTTGCTTTACCTAATGGAATAATATAGTCTGTAGAAGGTTCAATTATTTTTGCTTCTTCGGTACCTGGCACTTTACTCCAATACAAACCTTTATGTTCCAGCATTATTACAGGGTTAGGGTCAAGGAATGCAGCCTTCATCAATCCCTTCATATCTGCAGCATTAGATGGATAAACAATTTTAATCCCTTTAATAGATAATAATGTTGTTTCAATACTTCCGCTGTGGTAAGGGCCGCCGCCGCCGTAAGCGCCAATGGGTACCCGAATTAAAGTTTGTACAGGAAATTTACCGCAGGTTAAATAACAGCTCTTACTTATTTCGGTAACCAACTGGTTTAATCCAGGATAAATATAATCGGCAAACTGCACTTCTACAATTGGTTTTAAACCTACTGCACACATGCCAACAGTGCTACCAATAATATACGCCTCTTGTATGGCGGTGTTAAAAACACGGTGGTCGCCAAACTGTTCGGCCAAAGTTGCTGCCTCCCTAAAAACGCCGCCCAGCCTGCGTCCTACATCTTGCCCGTACAAAACAGCTTCTGGGTATTGCTCCATTATTTCCCTAATGGCTAACATGCCGGCATCTACCATTACTATTTTCTCCCTTCCTGCCGGGGAGCGTTCGCCTTTTTCTTGGGTAACAGTTGTGGGTGCAAAAACAAAATCACTTACTGTATTTACATCTGGCTCTGGTGCTGCAACTGCCCCGTTAAAATCATTTTCAATTTGTGCTGCTGTTTCTTTTTCTATTTTAATTAACTCTTGTTCGGCAATGCCTAATTCCAATAATCTTTTTCTCAACTTTGGGCCAGGGTCATCAGCATAATGCTTTGCCAGGTCTTCTTCTGTTCTATAAAATTCTTTTCTTACGCCACTGGTGTGGTGGCCAAGTAAGGGCACTTTTGCATGTACTAAAAATGGATGCCTTTCTTTACGCACTTCGTCCACCACATTTTTCATTACTTCGTAACTCTGTAAAAAATCGCTACCGTCAATACTAATCCTTCTAATGCCTTTAAACCCTTTTACCATTTCGCTTGCATTGTTTGTTCTGGCTTCTTCGGCTGTTACGCTAATGCCCCAACTATTATCCTGTACCAAATAAATAATGGGCAGTTGATGCAATGCTGCAAATTGAAATGCTTCGCTTACTTCACCTTCGGTAACAGATGCATCGCCGAGGGAACAAATAACAACAGCCCCCTCTATCTCCCCCCAAGGGGGAGGAAAAGAAGAAGATTGTAGCGTAGATTGATTTGAATTTTGTTTTTTTAATTTTTCTAAATATTTAATGCCTTGTGCAATGCCTG